>CACXQO010000270.1 GCA_902769815.1 uncultured Bacteroidia bacterium
GCGACGAAGTTTCTCACCGCTGTGCTTGTTCTGGAAAATGCTAAACTCTTCTTTGTCAGCCAAATCGCCTTTCTGCATATAATGGATGTTGGAAACGTTGGCAGTCAAGCCATTTAGTACCTGTTGCAAAGCGGGATATACATTCATGCCATCGGTGCCTTGCACGCAGTGAGGCGGAAACACACCACCTTGCTCCACAAACGAGCAGTGGTTCTTGGGATGGGCGTCTTGCGTGACGATGATCCAACCATAGTTTTTCCAAGCGCCTTCGTTCAAGGCCTTGGCAAGGTAGTCCATGGCGGCGGGACCGTTTTTGGTGGCCAAACTGCCAGTGGTGAAGTCAACCTGCGGATCGACGATGATGAGCAGACGATTAGGAAGTTGTGGCTTCTCTGCCTTGGCTTCAGTCTTTTGGACATCTTCTTGTTGCTTCTTTTCCTTTTTCTCGTTGTTGCAGCCCGTCATGGCAAGGGCAGCGATGAGCACGATGGCTCCGATGAGGTTTTTCTTCATTTTATTATGTGTTAGAAATTTGCGGCAAAGGTAGTGAATTTTTTGTTTTTGTGGCAACAGCATTTGTGTTCGTGCTTTGATGTTTGCTCGATACCATAGCCAAATCTACCAAAAAAAGGACACTTTTGGCTCTACAATCGAAAATACTATAGCCAAATCCATCAAAAATTGGGTACTTTTGGCTATAGTATCGGAAGCCGAAACGACCTTTATAGTTCCACTTTGGCGAAGAGGTCGTTCAAGGTGATTTCAGAATGAACGACATCTGACCATTCGTTTCGTTTCACGCCGTATGTGGTGATAAACACGTGTTGGAGCGCTTTTCGCGTTTTGGTGACGTGGCGGAAAGTCGCTTCGCGCGACCAAAGTTTGCGCTCGTATTCCTCCGTGATGACGTATGGCGACTTGGAGTATTTGATTTCGCAGATGTTAATCACCTCGTCGTTGCGGTCGATGAGCAGGTCGATTTGGCCGCCTTCCCACTCGGTTTTGTCGCTGTCGGTGAAAGTTTTGCACGACCACGAATAGGCACTGCTCAGCACGCCGAGAATGCCGAGTTTCGCCTTGATTTGGCGCAGGTGTTGGAGGCACACTTGCTCGAAAGCATAGCCTTTCCAAGCGTTTTGGGCGGGCAAGCCGTGGTTGTTTTGCCAGAATTGCTCGTCTTTGTGTGTCGACAATCCGGCGTGGCGCAAATAAAACAGCGTGAACGGGTCGGAAAGTTGATAGAGCGCGTCTTTGTCCGACTTCCCGATGGCACTGTATCTCCTGATGAAGTCGCAACTGCACAATTCGTTGAGGATGGTGGTCAACCGCCCTCCGCTCTTCATTTTCAACGACTTGATGATTTCTTCGCGGGTCATACCCTTGGTTTTTTCGGCTAAGATTTCCACCACTTGCCGATATTGCTCTGAGTCTTTGAACAAACTGCGATAAAGGAATTCAAACTCCATGCTCAGCGGTGCGCCTTCGCGGAAAAACAGGTCGTCGATGCTTTTTGCGAAGGGCTTGTCTTTATCGAGCATATCCAAATAATAAGGTATGCCGCCCAAAATCATATAGGCTTCCGTGATTTGGTAGCGGTTCCAACGTATGCCCTTGGCCTTGATGAGAAATTCCTCCGTTTCGTTCAATCGGAAAGGGGCCAGGTAAATCTGTCGCGTGACGCGCCCGTAGAGTCCGCCTTTGTCGCCGATGATTTTCGACAGCATCCAAGTCGTGGAACTTCCGCAGATGAAGAGTTTCATGCCATCTTGCATTGAGGCCCACGAGTTCCAGAAGTATCCAAAGGCTTGGATGAAGTGGCTTTTGGGCGTGTCCATCCACGGCAGTTCGTCGAGAAATACCACGATTTTCCTTTTGCGAAGCGTGCTTAAGTATTTGCGCAAGAGGCGGAAAGCCTCAAACCAAGTCTTGGGCACGGGGGTTGCCTTGCCGGTCTTTTTCTCGATTTCGGCAGCGAATACCGAAAGTTGCACCTGCTTGGGCGTTTCGTAAAGCCCAGTGAAGTAAAAGTCGAATTGCTCGTCGAAGAAACGCTTCACGAGATAGGTTTTCCCGACACGCCGCCGCCCGTAGATGGCCACAAGTTCGGCCTTGTCGGACTGGTATAGTTTCTTGATGAGGGATTGCTCGTAATCCCTTCCGATAATGCTGCGATTTTTCATAGTGTGTTTCGTCGTATTTCGCTGGCAAAGATAGAGATAAATTCCGAAACAGGATGCAATACCATAGCCAAATCTATCAAAAAATAGATACTTTTGGCTTTATAATCGATAATACTATGGCCAAATCTATCAAAAAAATGGTACTTTTGGCTATAGTATCGTGAATAAAAACACCCTTTGATTTTTGTGTATCTATTTGAATAACAGTTTAATCCAATCCGAATGACCAATGCGCCGTAGTGCATTTTTTACCCACTCTCTATTTTCTGGTTTGTACCAGAAGAAAAACCTTTGTTGGGCGAGTTTTTCCTCCTTTGTTTTGGCACAAAAAACTGGCTCCAAGGTGTAGGGGTCGTAGCCGGAATAATAGATTTCGGTGGCCAAGGTCATCGGGGTCGGCGTGAAGTCTTGCACTTGTTCCAAATGATAGCCTAACTCTTTGGTTCTTAGGGCTAAATCGGCCATATCTTCAAGATAACAATCGGGGTGCGAGGAGATGAAATAGGGGATGAGTTGCTGGTTGAGATGCTCCTTTTCGTTGATTTGGTCGAACTTCTTTTTCAGTTTGACAAACATATCGAATTTGGGCTTTCGCATCAGTTTCAGGACGGCATCGCTGGTGTGTTCGGGCGCGACTTTCAGCCTTCCGCTGACGTGTCGCGTGACCAATTGGCGGAAATATTCGTCATAGCCCATCGCCTTGTTTTCCTCGGGCGTGCAGTCGTGCAAAAACAAATCATAACGGATGCCAGATCCGATAGTGGCCTTCTTGACTTTCGGGTGTGCGTCCACCTCTTTATATATGTCGATGAGCGGATGGTGGTCGGTGTTGAGGTTTTTGCAGACAGTGGGTTGCAGGCAGGTCGGTCGGGAGCATTTTTCGCAGAGGCGCTCGTCTTTGCCCTTCATTCGGTACATATTGGCTGACGGTCCTCCAAGGTCGCTGATATAGCCCTTAAAATCCTCCATTTCAACGACTTTTTCCACCTCGCGCATAATGGATTCCTTGCTCCGCGAAGCCACGAACTTGCCTTGGTGCGCCGAGATGGTGCAAAAAGCGCAACCGCCAAAACAGCCACGGTGCAAATTCACCGAGTGGCGAATCATTTCGTAGGCGGGAATGGCACCGCGTTTGGCATATTTCGGGTGGGGCAGCCTCGTGTAAGGCAAATCAAAAGAAGCATCAATCTGCTCCGTGGTGAAAGTCGGCAAGGGTGGGTTGATGACAAGTCTTTGGTTACCAATTTCTTGAATTAGTCTTGCCGCGTGTTTCTTGTTCGATTCCTCTTCGATATGGCGGAAGTTGGAAGCGTATTTCTTCTTGTCCTTGAGGCAGACTTCGTGCGAAAC
>CACXQO010000271.1 GCA_902769815.1 uncultured Bacteroidia bacterium
GGACTTGGGAAAACCCATCTTTGCCACGCCATCGGATTGGAAACCAAGCGTTTGCATCCAGAAAAGACCGTACTTTATGTGCAGGCCGAACAACTTTCCACCCAGTATGTGTCGGCCAACAAGAACAACAACCGCCCCGATTTCATCAATTTCTACCAGATGATTGACGTGCTCATCGTCGACGACATCCAATTCCTTTCGGGAAAGGCTGGCACTCAGGATGTTTTCTTCCACATTTTCAACCACTTGCAGCAAAACAACAAACAGATTGTCATCACCAGCGACAAGTTCCCATCCGACCTTCAAGGCATGGAAGAACGGCTGCTTTCGCGCTTCAAGTGGGGCCTTCCCGCCGAACTTCAGATACCCGACCTGCCGACACGCACTTCCATCATCCGCGAAAAACTCTACGACAACGGCATCACCTTCCCTGATGAAGTGGTGCAATACATTGCCAGCAATGTGCGCAACAACATCCGCGAACTTGAAGGCGTGATGAACTCGCTGATGGCGCAGTCGCTGCTCAACAAGAAGGCCATCAACCTCGACATGGCGAAGGAAATCATCGAGCGTTTTGTGCGCAACACGGTCAAGGAGGTTTCGGTGGAATACATCATCAACATCGTGTGCGATTATTTCAAAATTTCGCCGGAGCAGATGGTGCTCAACACGCGCAAGCGGCAAGTGGTGCAGGCACGACAAATCGCCATGTTCCTCTCGAAGAAATACTCCAACGCCAGCCTCGCCTCCATCGGGCAACAATGCGGCAAGAAAGACCACGCCACGGTGTATCACGCCTGCAAGACCATCGCCAACCAATTGGAGACCGACAAACAGTTTAAGGTGATGTTTGCCGACATTGAAAAGAAAATCGCTTTGCAATAACTCCCTTATGACCAACAACTTCGGAAAACTATATCTCGTGCCCAACCTGCTTGGCGCAACAAAACCAGAGCAAGTGATTCCTGCCGGAACGCTCCAAATCGTGAAACGATTGAAACACTTCGTTGTGGAAAACACCCGCACTTCGCGCCGCGTGTTGAGCCGCATCGGGATGGATAATCCTATCGATGACATCAATTTCATCGAATTGGACAAGCACAACGCCCGCAACCTCGACTTGATGGAGCACCTCGGCGCGTGCCTTCAAGGTGAGGACATGGGTCTGATGTCGGAAGCCGGTACCCCTTGCGTCGCCGACCCGGGCGCATTGGTCGTTGATTTGGCACATTCCGCTGGTATTCAAGTGGTTTCCTTGGTCGGACCCAATGCCATGATTTTGGCACTGATGGCTTCGGGATTCAACGGACAAGCCTTCGCCTTCCACGGCTACCTGCCCATCAAAAGTCCCGAAAGGCAAAACGCCATCAAGGACTTGGAACGCCGCTCATTGGCCAACAACGAAACGGAATTGTTCATCGAAACACCTTTCCGCAACAACGCCATGTTGCAAGACCTTTGCAAAAACCTCCATCCTGCCACGAGGCTTTGCGTAGCCTGCAACCTCACTTGCGAGGACGAACTTATTATCAGTCAAGACATTGGCACTTGGAAAACCTTCAAAGGCGACTTGAACAAGAAGCCGGCGGTTTTCCTAATCTATAGTGAGCCGAAAAAAGGGTATTGGGGGCGAAAGCACTAAGCCTCCAAAGGCTCCCAAATGCAATCGTCGATGTTTCGGGTTTCCTTCGAGAAATTGACCCCCACTTTGAAAACCTTGCGCCCCTCAAATTGGAAAGGCAAAGGATAATCCTTCGTGTTGATTTGCGCCAAAGCCTCCGCAGCCGTCTTATTGAACTTGAACTCAAAAACGTATGCATATTGTTGGGTCTTCACCACCATATCAATACGCCCATTTGAAGTGTGGTATTCGGCAATCGTGTAATAACCCATCAGGCGGCAAATGGTGAACATCACGGTTTGGTAGTGGTTTTCCAAGTCGCGAACCAATTCGTAAGGCGTGTCGGCGAAAAAGGTCTTCATCCGGTTCAGGAAACTTTCAATGTCACCTTTGCGGAGGTCGCGCACAAAATACTCGATGAAAGCCGAGGATCGGTTATCGGTATTACCCGTATAACGCGGCAACAGGAAATTGAGGAAACTCTGCTCCACTTCTCGATTTGGGAAGCCGAGACTGTAACTGCCAAACTCCTTGTCGTATCCTTTAATAGTCAGATAACCAGTTTGATAGAACATTGCTATTGGCTCTTTGGTCAAACTTTCCTTGGCGGCGAGGTCATTAGCCAAAATGTTCCCATAGGAGAAATCCCGCAAATCATAATTGCCGTTTTGCAGCAGTTTGATGAGGAAAGTCGGGGTGCCAGTCGAAAACCAATAGTTTTCAAAATCGCACCTATTCAGCGCATTGAGTACGCTGAACGGATTGTACATATCTTTCGATGCACTTTTTGAGAAATGATAACCATCGTACATCTTTCGCATTTCTTCCATGATGGCGGCCTTGTCGGTGCCTTCCTTTTGGGCAAACGCTTCAAGATGTTCGCTGAAATGACGCTCAATTTCCTCGGCGGTAAGGCCGCAAATGTCGGCGTAGCGTTCATCCAACGAAATGTCTGTCAGGTTGTTAAGGTCGCTGAACAGGCTGATTTTGGAGAACTTTGAAACGCCCGTGAGCATGACGAAACGAATAAACTCGTCGCAGGTCTTGATGTTGCCATAAAACGCTTTCAGAATGGAACGGTATTCCAGTTGAAGCGGCTCATTGTCGATGGCCTCGATGAGCGGCTTGTCGTATTCGTCCACGAGGATGACGACTTGTTTGCCAGTTTTGGCAGCCACATTCCAAATGAGTTCCTTGAAACGCTGGGCGTTGTCATCGCTTTCTTTTGCGACACCGTGCGTTTTTTCCATAATGTTGAGATTCGATTTCAGAGCTTCCTGAAGACCTTGAACCGAATTATAGATTCCCACATTCAGGTCCAAATGCAGAACTGGATAAGATTCCCAAGTCTGCTCCAATTCTGAGATAACCAGACCCTCAAACAATTCTTTTTTTCCTTGGAAATAAGCCTTCAAAGTGGATAAAAGCAAGCTTTTCCCGAACCTTCGCGGGCGCGAGAGGAAAATGTATTTCCCGTTTTGGGCAAGGTCATAAACCTGTTTGGTCTTGTCGACGTAAGCAAAGCCGTCAGTCCTGAGGCTCTCAAAGCTCTGTAGTCCTATGGGCAGTTTCAGCATGGCACAATCAATTGACATTCAGAGTGCAAAAATAGTATTTTTTTGGATTGGGCAAAGCTATTGCTTCCGTTTTTCAAGATTTCGCTTCTATCACGGAATATTCAACACCCTATGAATCTGCAACGAAAGCCGCCAATTCGGATGGCGTTTCACAGCCTCAACACAGGCCTGCATATTGGCTTTCCGTTGCTCAGGATCCTCAACAAAACAAGGCTGCAAAAAACGGTATTTGGCCTCAATATCATCATATTGCGCCAAATCCTGACCGAGATAAACTACTTTCAACTCATCGCAATGCGTTAAAACACAAGGTTCTA
>CACXQO010000272.1 GCA_902769815.1 uncultured Bacteroidia bacterium
GTTTGAAGGCATTTTGACACCGAGCAATGCGGAAGTATCTGTTACTGATTTGAGCCAAAGCGCGGAAATGCTGAATGGTTTCAACCTTGTTGGGAATCCCTTCGCCTGCAATGCGACGGTGGACAAAGACTGCTATGTAATCAGCGGAAGACAAGTCATTTTGGCCGACAACGCCCCGACACTCGCCCCCTGCGAAGGCGTAATGGTGAAAGCCGAATCCGACCAATTCACCGTGACCTTCACGAAATCCGGCGGCGCCAAGGGCAACGGCAAGGGCAAAAGCCTCGACCTTGTCGTCACCCAAGGCAAAACCACCCTCGACCGCGCACGCGTGCGCCTCGGCGAAGGCACCAACATGGAAAAATTCACCCTCGACGGTGACGGAGGTACACAACTCACCCTCTGGCAAGACGGGCAAGACTATGCCGTGGCTTACACCAACGGATTGAGCGAACTACCCCTCAACTTCAAGGCTTCAGAAAACGGTAGTTATTCCATTGGCATTGAAGCCAACAGCCTTGATTTGGATTATTTGCACCTCATTGACAATCTGACTGGAGTCGACATTGACCTTCTTTCCCCGGCAGAAAATTCCCTGTCTGAGAGTGGGTTAGGAGGAGTCTACACCTTCACCGCCAAGACAACGGATTACGTTTCGCGTTTCCGCTTGGTATTTTCCAACTGCGAGGACGAAATTGGCGACAATGACGACAATGCGCCATTTGCTTACATCAGTAACGGCGAAGTCATCATTATCCATGATGGAGATGCCATGTTGCAAATCGTGGACATGACGGGACGCTTGGTAGATTCTGAAAGGCTGTCAAATCGTGGCAGCCGCACAATAGGAGGCATCCCATCTGGCATGTATGTCCTGCGTTTGATTGACAGTGATAGTATCAAAACACAGAAAATCGTAATCGAATAAATTCGTATCTTTGCGCCACAATTTCAAGAACTGTGGCAAGCATTACGAACCAACCCTATAAAAACAATGCCCACATCGACGTGATAGTCAAGGCTTTGCGCGATGGCGGGCATTTGCTTTGTTCCAATTTGACGGCCTCGTCGAAGGCTTTTGTGGTGGAAGAAACCTTCCGGCAGATGGGCGGGCAACACCTTATCGTGTGCGCCGACAAGGAGGACGCAGCCTATTTCTACAACGACCTCGAAAGCCTCCTCGGCGAGCGTGGTATGGACTACAGCAAGAAACAAGTGCTCTTCTACCCCACTTCCTACAAACGCCCCTACGAACCCGAAAAATCCGACAACAGCTACATCCTCTCAAGGACTGAAGTCTTGCAGCGCGTTTCGACATCAGAGCGCAAAACACTGATTGTCAGTTATCCAGAGGCTTTGAGCGAGAAGGTTTTCACGCGCAAACTCTTGGCCAAGAACACCTTCAAACTCAAAGTCGGCGAGAAAGTCAACCTCGATTTCCTCACCGATTTGCTCTACGACTACGAGTTTGAGAATGTGGATTTCGTGGTGGAGCCGGGGCAGTTCGCCATCCGTGGCGGTTTGGTCGATGTGTTTTCCTTCGCCAACGACTACCCTTACCGCATCGAGTTTTTCGGCGACGAGGTGGAGAGCATCCGCAGCTTCAACATCGCCGACCAGCTTTCGATCGAGAAACTGAAACAAATCGTGCTGTTGCCCAATATGCAGGAACGCGCCTTCATCGAGGAACGCGAGGCCATCCTGCAATACTTGCCCGACACGACCACAGTCTGGCTCACCGACATGGCCTTTTTCGCCTCCCAAGTCGATAAGGAATACGACCACGCCATTGAAGGTTTCGAGAAACTTCAATCCACTCAGGAAGATGAAGTCAAGGCATTGAAGCCCGAACAATTGTTCAGCAAGTCCAAGGAACTTTTGGACTGCCTGAAGAAACGCCGCACCGTGGAATTTGGCACTTCGAGCCTGCTGATAGCTGATGGCCTGGATTGCTTCGTTCCTCGCAATGACGCGAAGCGACAACAGGACAACAACCAACTTCAAACTAATGACCTACCTCGCGATGACGCGAAGCGAGTCAACCAAAGCCCTGAAAGGGCGGCCCTAACAGAAACGGGCGATTTCAATCCCCGTTCCAATGTACGGCTGCCACAATGTGACAGCCCTACAACTATTGCCTTCCACACCAAGCCCCAGCCCATCTTCAGCAAAAACTTCAACCTCCTCATTGACGACATCGCCGAACACAAGGAAGAAGGCTACCGCGTCATCATCTTTTCCGAGAGCAGCAAGCAACTTTCACGCATTCAGGCGATTCTGAACGACATCAACCACAATGACGAGTTTCACTGCGACTTCGAGACCGAAACCATCGCCATCCACGGCGGCTTCATCGACGAGGATTTGAAGGTGTGCTGCTACACCGACCACCAAATCTTTGAGCGTTACCACCGTTTCCACCTGCGCGACGGTCTCGAAACCATCGAGAACAACGGCAAGCCGCAAGAGGCCATCCGCCTGATTTACAACAACGGCGACCTACTTTATGTGAGCATCCACTCGCTGCACCGCATTGCGAAATACAGCAGCAAAGACGGCACCGAACCGCATTTGAGCACCCTCGGCAGCGGCGCGTGGAACCGCCTGAAAAACAAGACGAAAAGCAAGGTCAAAGACATTGCGCGTGAACTCATCAAGCTCTACGCCGAGCGCAAGCGCACGCCCGGATTCCAGTTTGCGCCCGACAACTACCTGCAAAACGAGTTGGAGGCTTCGTTCATCTACGAGGACACCCCCGACCAGCTGAAAGCCACCAACGACGTGAAGCGCGACATGGAAAGCGAGCACCCCATGGACCGCCTCGTGTGCGGCGACGTGGGCTTCGGCAAGACCGAAGTGGCCATGCGCGCCGCCTTCAAGGCCTGCTGCGACTCGAAACAAGTGGCCGTTTTGGTGCCTACCACCGTGCTGGCTTTGCAACACTACCACACCTTCACAGAGCGTTTCAACGGCTTCCCCGTCACCGTCGAATACCTCAACCGTTTCAAGACGACCAAACAACAGACCGAAATCCTGAAAAAACTCGAAAAAGGCGAAATCGACATCATCATTGGGACGCACAGACTCACTGGAAAAGATGTGAAATTCAAGGATTTGGGCTTGCTCGTCATCGATGAGGAACAGAAATTCGGCGTGGCCGTGAAGGAGAAACTGAAAGAGATGAAAGCCAACGTCGATACGCTGACTTTGACCGCCACGCCCATCCCAAGAACCCTGCAATTCTCGATGATGGGTGCGAGGGATTTGAGCGTCATCACCACGCCGCCGCCCAACCGCTATCCCGTGCAGACCGAGCTTCGCGGCTTCGACGGGGAACTCATCCGCGATGCCATACAGTTTGAACTTGCCCGCAACGGTCAGGTGTTCTTCATCCACAACCGCATCCAAAACATTATGGATGTACACGACTTCATCCTGAAATACGTGCCGGGCGTGCGCATCGCCGTGGCCCACGGCCAGATGGAAGGCACTAAACTTGAGGACATTATGCTCGGCTTCATCAACGGCGACTATGACGTGCTGCTCTGCACCACCATCGTGGAATCGGGTTTGGACATCCCCAACGCCAACACCATTATTATTAATGAAGCGCACCGCTACGGCCTCTCCGACCTGCACCAACTGCGCGGGCGCGTGGGTCGTTCCAACAAAAAGGCTTTCTGCTATTTATTGACGCCGCCATTGAACACCCTCACCCAAGAAGCCCAAAAACGCCTTCGTGCCTTGGAGGAATTTTCCGACCTCGGCGAAGGCATCAACATCGCCATGCGCGACCTCGACATTCGCGGTGCGGGCAACATTCTCGGCGCAGAACAAAGCGGTTTCATCAACGACATCGGTTTTGAGACCTACCACAAAATCCTCGACGAGGCCATTCTCGAACTGAAAGAGACTGAATTTCAGGATATTTTCGACAAGGAAGAGGAGAAAACCTACGTCGCGGACTGCACCATCGAGACCGATATGGAGGTGCGTTTCCCCGCTGACTACATCAACTCGACGCAAGAGCGCGTGAGCCTCTACAGCGAACTCGACCGCACCAAGACCGAGGAAGCATTGATGAAGTTCACCGACCACCTCATCGACCGCTTCGGCCCGATTCCAAAGCAGGTGAACGACCTTTTAAACACCGTGCGCCTCCGCTGGATTGCCAAGGACTTGGGCTTCGAGAAGATTCTGTTGCGCCACCACAATATGACGGCCTATTTCGTCAGCAACCAAGAGTCAAGATACTTTGAGAGCGCAACCTTCCAAAAAGTCATGCAGTATATCATGAACCATCCGAAACGCACCGCCGTCAAGGAGGCTAATGATAAATTGCAACTCACTGTAAAAGAAGTCAGTACAGTGACACAAGCGTTGGAATTACTTAGAGAGATGCAGAATTAATCTCACGCAGAATGCGCAGAAATCGCAGATTCGATGAAGTCAATTATATGAAGCGCAAAGCGACGAAACTAATGTCCGGCAGGTTCTGCGAGTTCAGCGATTTCTGCGTGAAAAAACTCATTCCACGTGACGCGACTCCCAAAAATCCGCCCCCTTCGCGCCGATTTCCTTCGGGTCGAAAACAGGCTCCTTGCCTTCCTTTTTCTGCCTTTCGTAGGATTTCAACGCCTTGAACGCCTGGCGCGAGAGCAGCAAAATCACGATGATGTTCACCCAAGCCATAGTGCCCACGCCAATGTCGCCGAGGTCCCACATCGCCTTGGCCTCATGCAAAGAACCGAAAAACACCATGCCGACCACACCGATACGCAGAACCCAAATCAAAACATGTTCCAATTTGCCCTTGCCAAAAAGATAGACAAGGTTGGTTTCCGCATAGTAATAATACGCCATGATGGTCGTGAAGGCAAAGAAAAACAGGGCGTATGACACGACCACACCGCCAAAATGGTTCCCCAAAAGCGTACTCAAGGCAGCGGTGGTATAGCTGACATCGGGAGCACCCAATTCTACACCCTCGGCAGCAACAAGGATGTTGCCCGAAGCGTCGAAAACGTTGTAGGTCTTGCAGGCCAAAATCATCACGGCGGTGGCGGTGCATACCAATAAGGTGTCGATATACACCGAAAACGCCTGCACCAATCCCTGCTTGACGGGATGCGACACCTTGGCCGCGCCCGCCACGATGGCGCCCGTGCCTTGGCCGGCCTCGTTGCTGTAGATGCCGCGCTTCACGCCCCACGCGATGGTCGAGCCGAGGATGCCGCCCAAAGCCTCATTCATGCCAAACGCGCTTCGTATCATATCCATGAACACGTCAGGCACTTCGCGGATATGGAAAGCCAACACGACAAGCGAGAGCAGCACATACAAAACCGCCATAAACGGAGCCACGATTTGCGCCACGTTAGCGATACGCTTCACGCCACCCATCACCACCAAGCCGATGAGCACGGCGACAACAGCACCAATCCATGCAGCATCGATATGATAGGTGTTGGCAAACGACATCGCGATGCCGTTGGACTGCACCGGCGGCAAGAAAAAGCCCGTGGCCAATACCGCACACACGGCAAAGACCACAGCCAACCATTTGCTTTTCAGTCCTTTCTCGATGTAATAGGCCGGTCCGCCTCGAAACTGGCCTTTGTGCTCCTCCTTATAGATTTGCGCCAAGGTAGCCTCGGCAAAGGCCGAACCTGCACCCAA
>CACXQO010000273.1 GCA_902769815.1 uncultured Bacteroidia bacterium
CTCGGTGCGAGGTCCATGCCAGCAGAAGCGGACAGGCTCGAAGTATTCAAAGGTGGTGAAACTGTACAGTTCGCGGCCCATCGAGTAGTAAGGCATGAGTGTGTAGACAACGTGGCGGTCGATGGTGCGGCAAGGAATCTCGACTTCGATTCTCTTGATGCGACCGGGACGCACTTTCACATATTTCTCAACATATTCGTGGCCATACTCGGGGCTGAGGTAGATGCAGATGTCGCCCCTATAGGTGTAGTCGCCGATGTTCTCCACATCGTAGTAGACCGTGATTGAGTTGTGGTTGTACACCATCACCGGCTGTGATACCAAGGCGAGTTCGGGCGGATAGCCGGCGGCTTTTGCTGCGATGGATCCCATTACCAACAGGACGCTCATCAAAATGTTCTTGGCTTTCATAGTTGCGATTGTTTTTAAGGGTTTGACTTCCATTTATTTTGAGTTCACCCTCGCACACTACCAAAACCGTGCCAAAACTACTTCTCCACTACCCTATTCGTGCTACCATAGTCAATCTCAGGATGTTGCGACAGATATTCCAACAAAAGTTCGTTGGATGTCCTGAAAGTGGATTGGCCCGCGTCCTTGTGCTCAAAGTCGAACACTGACGACATGTAACTGTTCATCACAATGTTGTATTTGGCGTTGAGGTCCAAGGGCTTGCCGTTCTCCAAAGTCACTTTGAGGTCGGTCATTTCGCCGTTGTCGTCCACCTTATAGGTATAGGAGCAGCCTGAGCAATAAATAGGGCCTCTGTCGGTGGTGAAGCATGTTTTCATCAGGTTGATGATTTCTTGTCCGCTGAGGGTGAAGGCGATGATTTCGTTGTCGAAAGGGTCGAGGGCGAGGATGTCTTTCAGCGTGACGGGGCGCACCGAGAGTGTGTCGAAACGCACGCCGCCCGGGTTCTGGAAGCCCATTTCGGCACCGGTGGTATAGCGGATGGCATCGGTCATCAGGCATCCGAGCGATTCCGCGCTTGCGACGGGCGTAGTGTTGTTGGCGACTACCCTGCAAAAGTATTCGTTGCTGTTGTATTTGTCGACCAGGGCCTTCACCTCGGCGTTGCGCTTCGGGAAGTTCTTGATGGAAAGCAATTGCATATCTTTGTCGACCACTTTGCCGTTGCGAAGGGTGAAGGTGCTGAGGCTCACAAACTTGACCTTACACTCGGCTTGGGTCACCAATACATCGCCGACCAATTGTTTCTCGGCCACGCGGGTGTGGCTGTGTCCGCCGAAAATGGCATCCAATTGAGGGAACTGGGCGGCGGTTTCGCGGTCGTCCTCGTAGCCGCAGTGGGAAAGGAGGAAGAGCAGGTCGCACTGGCCGCGCAGTTCGTCGATGTACTTGGGCAACACTTTGGTAATGGAATCGAAATGCGAGCCGCCTGAGTTTCTCGGATGGAAGTCGGGGAGGCCGTTTTCGCCCACCTGAATACCACCTATCACACCGATTTTCAGGTTGTTGCGCTCAAAAATCCTGTAAGGATACACATTGGGCATCTGGAGTGTGTCGTCGAAGGTGACGTTGGCGCACACGAAGGGGAACTTGGCCCAAGTGAGCACGTTGCGCAAGGCGATGGGGCCGCCGTCCCACTCATGGTTGCCGAAGCATGAAAGGTCGAAGCCGACGGCGTTCATCAGTTCGCACATTGGGCGGCCGGGTTCGTCGCAACGGTCGTTGATAGGGTTGCCCGAGCGGTTGTCGCCTGCGCCAAAGAGGAGCAAGTCGGGATGGACGCTGCGGAGGCTGTCGATTAATCCGGCCATTTGCGGGAAGTTGTCGATGTTGGCGTGCATGTCGTTGGTCGAAACGATGTAGATTTTCTGCTCCTTGGGTTGGCAGGCCGAAAGGAAAAGCATGATGGCCAAGGCCATCAGCGTGGTTTTAGAGAGTTTCTTCATGGTTTTCAGAATTTTACATAAATTTTTGAGTTGGCACGCAATGAGCCGTCCAAGCCGACGATGTTGCCGTAGGCGTCGCGCACTTCCGCGTTTTCGAGGTTCGTTTCAAGTTGGTTGGCGCGGCAGTAGGCCAGCACCACTGATTTCACCTTTGCGCCGTAATAGGTGCGCACTTCGGTGTCGTTGACGAATGTTTTCATATTGTTGAATTGTTGGTTGTTGAATTGTTTAATTGTTGATCAAAAGGTAACAAATTCAATTTTTTTCTCTACTTTTGCAGCCTTGATTCCCATTAACCTCTGGCCGCAAGGTCAAGTTAGTGGGTTTTGTTTTTGTATCAAACGAATTGCAAAATTACGCTTTTTCGCCAAATTTTGAAATTCTCTTGAACTTTTTCCTATTTTTGTTGCCCAAATTAACCCTAAAAAAACGAAAATACCATGAGATTAGAAGGACGCAGAGAAAGCACCAATGTGGAAGACCGCCGTGGAAAGAAAACCGTTGCCGCTGCTGGCGGAATCGGTATCGGTGGCATTATCATTTATTTGATTATCAGCCTTATGGGCGGCGACCCGAGTGCCGTTATGGAACAGATGCAACAAGGCGCATCGACCGAGTATGTCGACGACGGCAAGGACTACAGCCAAGTGGATGCCGAACTGATGACGTTCTGCAAGCGCATCCTCGCCGGCACCGAGGACGTGTGGACGCGCGAGTTTCAGAAAATGGGCCGCACCTACCACGCCCCCAAGATGGTCATCTACAGCGATGCCGTCAACTCGGGCTGCGGCAACGCAACCTCGGCGGGCGGGCCTTTCTATTGCTCAGCCGACAACACGGTCTACCTTGACCTTGAGTTTTTCAAGAGCATGAAACGCCAAATCGGGGCCGACGGCGACTTTGCCTACGCCTACGTCATCGCACACGAGGTGGGCCACCATGTGCAAAACGAACTCGGCATTTTGGGTCAGGCGCACCAGCAGATGGCGCAATATGGCCGCAACACGCCCAAATCGAACGAAGTGAGCGTGCGCCTCGAATTGCAGGCCGACTTCTTCGCCGGCGTGTGGGCCTACAACGACAACAAGATGTTCGGCTCATTGGAGGACGGCGACATTGAGGAAGCCCTCAACGCGGCGGCCAAAATCGGCGACGACTATTTGCAAAAGCAAGCCTACGGCCGCACCGCCCCCGAAACCTTCAACCACGGCACCAGCGCCCAACGCTCGCGCTGGCTGAAGAAAGGCCTCACGACGGGCGACGTTTCGCAAGGCGACACGTTCTCGCCCGCTTATAGTGCGCTGTAAGTCAAGAAATTTAGTTGGAAAATATGGGGAAAGCGTCAAGGTTGTTGGCGCTTTTTCTTTTTCCCGTAATACCAAATCTGCCAACTGTTGAACAGGTTTTGCAGCACCGAATAGAAGGCCAAATAGACCGATGCCAGAGGGTGCAGGTAATGGTTGGCCATCCAAATGCCCATGGCGGAGTTTTTCTGCCCGAGCAACTGTCCGCCCGCTAT
>CACXQO010000274.1 GCA_902769815.1 uncultured Bacteroidia bacterium
TAGGGTAGGGATGGACCAAACCACATTGATGAACCAAACGACGGCATCATCGACTTTGCCACGGAAAAAACCGCCCAAACTTCCCACCACAATGCCAATCATCAGACTGAGCAGCACGGCGATGAAGCCCACCGTCAGGCTGATGCGGCTGCCCAACACCAAACGACTGAGGAAATCGCGCCCGAACTGGTCGGTGCCGAGGAGGAATTTGCGGTGCTTCACGCAATGCGTTTTTATATAGGTGTCGGCTTCATCCGCAGAAGTAAAAACCAAGGCCCCTGAGCCTATCGAAGGGCCGAACCCAACAAGTTCTTCGTTATCAATAATTTCCGTTCTAACATTCAGGCTTGCTTCCGATTGATAGAGATAAACTATGGTTTGGCTTGCATCCACGCGGATGCTGTCGAAAGGCAAATAAATGCAGTGGTCGGGCCGACCATTGAAGAGAAACTGGAAAAAAGGCGTTTTTGCGGGCGGTGTTTCCTTCGAAATCATCAGCATATCCACCTCGAAGCCCGGTTTTTTTGTGCTGATTTCAAGAATTTGCCGGTTGGCGTTGGGCGTCTTGTCGGGGATGATGGTGTAGGCGAACAAGGCCAAAATCGCCCAAATGAGTACGAAGCCGCACGATACCATTCCGAGCTGATTGCTTCGGAAACGCTTCCAAGCCAACGCTTTAGGTGATTGGTTCTGTTTCGTTTTATCGTCCATCTTCTACCTGCTGTTTGCGCCGTCAAAAATACGGATTTCGTCCCTGATATGGAGCCGAAAAAGAAAAAATTGAAATTTTTGCCGAAAAAGCATGGCTGTTTCAGAAAAAAGTCCTATTTTTGCAGCCGATTTCCGAGAAACGGAACAGATGGTGGGTGTAGCTCAGCTGGTTAGAGTACCGGATTGTGGTTCCGAGGGTCGTGGGTTCGAATCCCATCTCCCACCCCAAGCGAAAGAGGTTCATTGAGCCTCTTTTTTGTTTTACAAGCACTTCTGTATTCAAAAAAATGAGTAATTTTGCGGCAAATTTGAAAAGCGCGATGAATAGAAACTACAAAATCAACTTGCGGCGGGAACCCGAGGGAGGTTATACCGTTTTTGTTCCTTCCTTGCCGGGTTGCATCACATATGGAGAAACTGTTGATGAGGCGATTGACATGGCGAAGGAAGCGATAGGACTTTATATTGAAGAACTTGAGGAAAGAGGTGAATCCGTACCCGACGACAGCAATGTGCTGGAGTATTCATTGAACATGGCTACAGTATGAATTTGAGTCCTTCTTATCTGATACAACTTCTTGAAAGTGCTGGCTTTCAATATAAAAGGGCAAGAGGCTCACATAGGGTATATTACAATCCTGTGAATAATAAAACCATCATTGTGCCTTTTCACAATGGCAAAGACTTAAAGAAAGGAACTTTTCTTGCTATTTTGAAGCAAGCTGAGATTAATCTATAATAAGAATCCAGAATGGGACGAATTATGGCTATCGACTTGGGCAGAAAACGCAGCGGCATCGCCGTTACAGACCCGTTGCAGATTATTGCGAATGGGCTGACCACGGTGGAATCGCACAAACTCGTCGATTTCGTGATGGATTATGTAAAGAAAGAAGATGTCGAGCAAATCGTCATCGGCGAGCCGAAGGACATGAAAAACAACCCTTCCGACTGCTCGAAATACATCGAGCCTATCGTCAACCGGCTGAAAAAACTGCTGCCTGACATGAAAATCGTGCGCTACGACGAGCGCTTCACCTCTGTGATGGCACACCAAACCATGATTGACGCAGGTTTGAGCAAGTCGCGCCGCCAAGACAAGGAACTCGTCGACACCATCGCTGCCACCATCATCCTGCAATCGTATATGGAGTCCCTCAACTCTAAACTCTCAACTTTAAACCCTAAACTATGATATTACCAATAGTAGCATACGGCCACCCCACACTGAAAGCCATCGCCCAGCCCATCACTCCCGATTATCCCGAGTTGGACAAACTGTTGGCCGACATGTGGGAGACCTTGGCCCATTCCGAAGGCGTCGGCCTTGCCGCGCCACAAGTCAACAAGTCAATCCGACTGTTCATCGTCGACGGCAACCCGTTCTATCCCGATTATCCAGCCGCCAAAGACTTCAAACAGGCTTTCATCAACGCCGAACTCCTTGAGACTTTCGGCGACGAGGTGCCTTTCCGGGAAGGCTGCCTCAGCCTGCCTAACATTTATGAAGAGGTGATGCGTCCCGACAAAATCCGCATCAAATACCTCGACGAGAACTTCCAAGAGCACGAGGAAGTCTTTGAAGGCATCCGCGCCCGCATCATCCAGCACGAGTATGAGCATTTGCAGGGTCATGTCTATGTGGATCGCATCGCGCCGCTGCGCAAAACCCTGTTGCAAGGCAAGTTGAAGGCCATCATGGATGGCAGGTGTGACGTGGATTACCGCATGATTTTCCCGCACAAAAAGAAACACAGATAAATTTTGAAATTATGAAAAACACACTGAAAATGATGATGTTCGCCCTGTTGGCTCTCGGCATGATGGCCTGTGGCGAAAAGAAACTGACCCAAGAAGACCTGAAAAAGGCAGAGGCAGGCTTGTTCAACGAGGACAAATCAATGAACTTGGAAACAGCCCCCAAAGTGGCTGAAAAATACTGCAAGTTTGTGGAACAAAGTCCCGACGACCCAACGGCAGCGAAATGGCTCTATCACGCCTTGGAAATCAATGTGATGCTGAAGAATGTCGACAAAAGCGAGGAGCTTTGCAAGCAGTTGACGGAGCATTATTCCGACTCGGATTGGGCACCGATGAGCCTGCTTCTGATGGGAAATTTCATTTATAACGACCATCTGAACGACACTGCCCGCGCTCATGTGGCCTTCCAGAGGCTCATTGACGAATATCCTGAAAGCGAATGGGTCGACGATGCGCAGAAATCCATTGACTATTTGGGACTTACGCCCGATGAAATCATGACGCTGATGATGATTGACCAGATGGAAGAAGATGAAACTTTTGATTGATGACAATTGATGAAAAATGCGCCCAAGGGCTTCAGGCTTTTGGGCGCATTTTTTGTTTGCAATAGGCTGATTCAGCAGCCGAAAGCCGCTTTCAGATCGTCCACCAAATCGAGTTTTTCCCAAGCAAAGAACTCCACATTCTTGAAGATGTGTTCGCCTTCGCGGAAGGTGTCGCCGTCTTCGTAATAGACCTCCACTTTGTGGGTTTCGGCCTTGCGACCGAAATGCCCGTAAGATGCCGTTTCCTCGAAAATCGGGTTGGTGAGACCGAAACGCTTCACGATAAAGTAGGGTCGTAAATCGACTAATTCCTTGACTTTCATGGCGATTTCAGTGTCATTCATCTTTACATGCGAAGTGCCGTCGGTGTTCACATAGAAGCCTACAGGCTCTGCCTTGCCGATG
>CACXQO010000275.1 GCA_902769815.1 uncultured Bacteroidia bacterium
CCGTATTGGGTGATGTCGTGGGTGGCAATGTCGCCAAAACTGGTGCCGGAAGAGTGTGAAAACACACCCAAAGTTTCATCAGCCGTGGGCGTTTCAGGAGTGGTGCCCCAGAAATGGCCGAGGTAATCCGTATACATGGGACCCATGCTGCCATTGCCCGCACTGTGTACACGGACATACCAGCCGTCCTGACCGTTAAGGATTTGGCCTTCAGCATAATTGTTGAAGTCGAAGGTCTTTTCAACTTGGGCCATCAGCCCGATGCTCATTAGCATCATCATAAAGAAAAATAATGTCTTTTTCATAATATTAAAATTTAATAACCATTTATCTCTAAACTCTAATCTCTAAACTCTAAACTTTCAAAAATCCATCCACCACACCTTTGTCTGCCTCGTGTCGCCGTGCGACATACGGGCAACTTGTTTGGTGTAGTTCTCATAATTGTATTCGATTTCCTTCTGCGGATATTCCATGCGCATTGAAGTCAGTTTGGCGTGGTCGGTGGTGGTGGGCGTCGCTTTGGTGCGGCGTGCCAATGCCCAAGCCTCCCACGGCTGGCGGAATAGGTTGAGCCAACGCTGCTCGTATATCATCTTCAGGTAGAACTCGGTGCTGCCATCATATTCGGGATTCATCCACACTGCATAGTTCATCACATTGGCCGCCATGTTGTTGCTCCATGCCCAAATATCCAGATTACCAATATAATTAGTGTATTGCGGATAGAAGAAGGTCCAGCGGTTGGTTTGGCCCGGAATGTGAGTCCAGAAGAGGAACGACTGATAGACGCCCGAGCGGATAGATTCGTCGGCATTGAGCAAAGGCGTGATGCCGCCGATGTTCCTCACCTCGATTTCGGCCTTCATAAACAGCACGTCAGCGTAGGTGACAAGGATTTGAGGCACATATCGCTCGTCGCGGGTCAGGTAATAATTGAAGGGCGAGAAGAGGCACGATGGGCCTTTGAAGGTGTAGCTGCCGTCGCGGCTTTGGGCGTAAGGCGAACCGCCCTCGGTGGGTGTTTCGAGGGTGCGAATCTGCGGATAGGGCCGCCATGCGCCGTCGGGGAAACTGTCGTTCTTGTGGCTCGTGTCGAAGAAGAGGTAGGTGCGGTAATCGAAAATGCCGCTACCGTCCATGTCGTCGGTCGAGGAGAGGCAGCTCCAAATGGTTTCGCCCATGCGAAGGTGCTTGTGCTCGCGGAACGACCAGTTGACATCCCAATTGGTGCCCAACACACTGGGCCACAAGCAGATGCCACCTCCCAAAGACACGCCTCCCGAAGCACTCATTTTTGTATAGATGAAGTTGTAAGCCTCAACCAACAAAGGTGTGGCATAATTGGGATCCTTGTCATACATGCGCAAGGCATGGCGCAAGATGAGCGAATTGGCAAACTCGGCCCAAAGGACATAGTCGTTATTCAAAAGCACATCGTAAGGCAGCTTGTAGTAATCGTTGCCATTGGCAGTGGTGATGGAGTCGGAATGAAGCAGGTCGCGTGCCTGCACCAACTCTTCCAAAAGCGACTTGTAGATGCTCTCCTGCGTGTCCCATTCGGGTTTCATGGTGGCCTGCGAAGAGGGATTCTCCCAGATTCGGCCCGCCTGAGAATAAGGCATGTCGCCGAAAATGTCGGTGACTTTGAAGGTCTGATAGGCCTTCATCACATTGAGTTGGGCGCGCACCTTGTCGCAAACGGCGACATCACCTTTTTCCTCACCATAGGCATCGAGACGTCTTTCCAATTCGCGGATGTTGGACAGCATGAGGTAATAGTCCGACCAAACGTTGGAGGTTCCGATTTGGGAGTTGCCCCAAGACTCGGAGGTCAAGGCACCGAGTTCCGTTTCGGGATACCAGATTTCGTTTTGCAGGTAGAACTGCTCGTTCATGCTTTGCTGCAACGAACTCACCACGCCGTTAAACAAGGCCTCAATGGTCGTGCCCGTCGGCGAGAACGGGTCTTTGTTCATTTCTTCGAATTTCTTGGTGCAGGAGGTGAAAACCATGACCAAAAGTGTTGCAATTATTGTTGCTTTTTTCATAATTAGGTTTATTTTTCTTTGTCATTAATGAAATCTTTTTCGGAAATGTATTGCAGAAGATAAGATTTAATATCCTCTTCTGATGGAAGTTGCAGTCTGTATTTGCTTACAAAAAGGTTCTGCGACAAACCTTCTGTGGCATAACGGACTGTAGTTTCGCCATAGTCTGTGCAAAGCAACAAGCCAATGGGTGGATTGTCTTCGGGTTGCATAATTTCATGACGAAAATAGTTTAGATACATATTCAATTGCGAAGCATATTCATGGCGAAAACGGTCTATTTTCAGTTCGACAATAAAATGGCATTTGAGAATACGGTGGTAAAATACAAGATCTGCCTTAAAATAGTCTTGGTCTATGAGCAATCGCTTTTGACGTGCCTCAAAACAAAAGCCATTGCCCAATTCCAGAAGAAACTGCTGCAGGTGATTCAAAATGGCCGTTTCCAATTTCGATTCCGTGACAAGTTTATCCTCTGGCAAGTTCAAAAATTCCATTGCCATAGGATTGTGAATGATGTCAGACGCTTGCATCTGCGTTCTTCCTTCATTGGTATACGCTTGCAATGTTTTTTTACTCTTGGAAAGCCCCATGCGCTCATAATAAAGTGAAGAAACCTGACGGTCAAGTTCCTTGATAGTCCAACATCCATGTATAACCTCTTGTTCGTAGAATGTGCGTTTGAGAGGTTCTTTGATGTTGGAAAGATAAATCAAATGAGTCGCTGAAAGATTATTGAACAATCTCTGAGGCGGCGTTTGCCATTTTTCTAATTCAAGGCTTGGAGAAATTGCGGTCGGCAACCGCAATATTTCTTCTTTCAAAAAAGATTGTTCAGATTTTGCGGTCGGCAACCGCAAAATTTGATCGTTATCTTTAAGGATATAAGGAATTATTTCTGTACCCAAATAAGGATAAACCAAATACATCTGACGAAACTCGTATAAACGACGCTCTCCCAATCCCCGCTTATTGATTCGAGATGCCAATCGCTTCAACAAAGCCTCTCCATATTGTGCCCTATCGGAACCTTTTTGTTCGTATTCAACGATATAGTAACCGACAATCCAATTACGGGCGGTCAATGAAAGATTGACCGCGTGTGCAGCCCGAGAGAGCAACAAGCCTTGAATATCAATAATGCGTTTAGCCAGATATTCGAAACTCATCAAATCATCAGATGTAGTTACCGTATTTCCCATATTCCTTAAATACTTATTACAAACTCACCTTCAGCGAAACCATAAACGACCGCGTTCCCGGATAGGAGGCATACTCCAAGCCTTGGGCGTTGCCTGAGCCTTGGGTGCCTTCGGGGTTGATGTTGTCGGGCAGGGTCTT
>CACXQO010000276.1 GCA_902769815.1 uncultured Bacteroidia bacterium
TTATTGATTTAAAACAGTTTATATTATGTATATCAACCAAAAAAACAAACAAGACACAAATGGCTTTGCCTCGGCTGCAAAAGCCATTCCTACCACCAAAAATCTCATCCTGAAATGGAACGGACTATTCGTTTTCGCACTATTGCTTCTGTTGTCGTCATGCGATGTATCCAAACGAATTACCTATTTCCAAGACATTCAAGGAAAACAGATCACAACAAGTTCCGAAGAGCAACCTACCCCTGAAATTCGCTTGCGTCCTGAAGATAAGATTTCCATTATCGTCAACAGCAAGGTACCCGAACTGACAGCACTCTTCAATTTGCCATATACTTCTCGTGTTTTAGGTGCGACTTCTGAAAATGTAAATAGCAATAATAATTATGGAACTTCTGGCTACACCATCAAAACAGACGGCACCATCGACTTTCCTGTGTTGGGATTGGTGCAAGCCGCTGGAAAGACCCGCGACGAATTAGCTGCATACATCAAGTCGGAACTGATGGATCGCAATCTAATCAACGACCCTATAGTGACCGTGGAATTTATCAACTTGCAGTTTTCTGTAATGGGCGAGGTAAGAGCCCCTGGTTCATACAGGATTACCCGCGACCATATCACGCTTTTGGATGCCCTATCGATGGCGGGCGATTTGAATATCGATGGTAAGCGCGACAATGTGCTGGTGCTTCGTCCTGATGCCTCTGGTAACATGATTGCCTACAACGTTGACATGCGCTCGTTTGAAACCGTGCATAATTCCCCGGCATATTACATCCACCAAAACGATTACATCTATGTTGAGCCTAACAAGAAACGCGCCAACCAGTCAACCGTCAATGCCAACACGGTAGAATCTGTTAGTTTCTGGATTTCTGTCGCTTCTTTCCTCGCATCCATGGCTACGACAGTTTCTATTCTTATGATAAGATGGGGACCCCAAAACCGCTGATATTATATTTGTTAATGCTCAATAATAATCACGTCAATAATTCAAAAATCATGGAAGAAAACAATGCAATTTCGGTGAAACAAGCCGAAACACAGAATGAACAAACCATCGATTTGAAAGCCATATTTTACCTTTGCCTATCAAGGTGGTATTGGTTCGTCATCTCCGTCGTGCTGGCACTTGCCATTGCAACCTATTATCTTCATAAGACCACGCCTGTCTACACCCGCTCAGCCAAAGTGCTGGTGAAATCAGACGAGAGGGGCATGTCGTCCTATTATGAAGTGAGCGACTTCTCCGACATGGGACTGTTCTCCCAACGAGTAAAAATCAATAACGAAATGCTCGGTATCAGGACACTCGACAACCTCAAGGAAACTGTGCAACGACTGAACCTGAACATGAACTATACCATCGATGGCCGTTTACATCCCATCCTACTATATGGCAGAACCCTTCCCTTGACTGTCGACATGGTAGGTATTCCCGAAAACACTTATGCTGCTCTCGATATTCGCATTGAAGAGAAAAAAATAACCCTTTCTGACTTTGTCATCGGCGGCGAGAAAGCCTCAGGAAAAGTTACGGCCAAATTGGGCGACACTATTAGCACGCCCATTGGCTTCGTTTGTGTGAAAGCGACCGATTATTACCAGAAAGGCGCAGACTATGACATTATCCATGTACAACATTTCGGTCTCGAAAGCACTGCACGCGGTTTCGGTGCCAGACTGAGTGTTGGCTTGGCCGACAAAAACGCCGACATCATGTCCCTCGTTGTTCAGGACATCTCCCAAAAGAGAGCCGACGACTTCATCAATATGCTGATTACCGTCTACAACGACAACTGGCTGAAGGACAAGAACCAAATCATGGTGAGTACTTCCATGTTTATCGATGAGCGCTTGAACCTGATAGAACAGGAATTGGGCGATGTGGATAGCGACATCTCCACCTATAAGAGCGAGAACCTACTTCCCGATGTTAATGCGGTGTCGAGTATTTACCTATCGCAAAACAAAACCACCACCGAACGCATCCTCGAAATCAACAACCAGATTTCCATCACTAATTACATTAAGAATATGCTGATTGGCGAGTTGGCGAAAAACCAATTGTTGCCTGCCAATACAGGTATCAGCAATAGCATCGAAAGCCAAATTAGTTTCTACAACTCAATGATGCTTCGCCGCAACAACCTCGTGGCCAACAGTAGCGAAGAGAATCCTTTGGTGGCCGACTTGGACAAAAACCTCGCCGACTTGCGCCAAGCCCTCATCGCAAGCGTTGAGAACCAATTGGTGTCACTCAACGAACAATTGACAAGCCTGCGAGGCACCAAGTATAAAATCAACAAGAACATTGCAGCCAGCCCGGGTCAAGCCAAGTACTTGCTTACGGTGGAACGCCAACAGAAGGTGAAGGAGTCATTGTACCTCTTCCTCCTCCAAAAACGTGAGGAAAACCAACTGTCGCAGGCCTTCACAGCATACAACACTAGGGTCATTGAGCAACCCAACGGTTCCAATATGCCCACCAAGCCGAGAAAGTCTATGGTCAGGCTGATTGCCCTTATCCTCGGTTTAGCCATCCCGGGGGTCATCCTATTCCTGCAAGAACAATTGAACACAACCATCCGAGGTCGCAAGGATTTGGAAAAACTGACCGTACCCTTAGTGGGCGAGATACCGCTTGCCTACAGTCAGGCCGACCAAAAGAAAAAGAAGAAGGAAACCAAGAAGAAAATCAAGGAGCAGAAAGACCAAGAGAAGAAGGAAGGTTTTGCAGGCGGTGTTGTGGTGAAGGAAGGCAGCCGCAATGTCATCAACGAGGCATTCCGCGTGTTCCGCACTAATTTGGAGTTTATGAGCAAGGACAAAGAGTCCAACATCTTCATGTTCACCTCGTTCAACCCTGGCTCGGGAAAATCCTTCATTGCCATCAACTCGGCCATCGCTTTGGCCATCAAGGAGAAAAAGGTGATGGTCGTCGACGGCGACATACGCCATGCCTCCTTGTCGGCTTATATCTTCTCACCGAAGAAAGGTATTGCCGACTACCTTGCCCGTCAGGAAGAGGACATTGAGAGCCTTATCATCCATAGTCACGAGTATCCCACATTGAGTTATCTGCCCGTGGGTACAATCCCGCCCAACCCGACAGAGTTGCTCGAAGACAACCGCTTTGGCGAACTGATTGAGCGTTTCGGCAAGGAATACGACTACGTGCTCATCGACTGCCCGCCCATTGACATTGTGGCCGACCCGCAGATTATCAACAAGTTTGTTGACCGTACCATCTTTGTGGTTCGCGCTGGCTTGATGGAGCGCAGTTTGGTTCCTGAACTTGAGAACATCTATACACAGCATAGATTCAAGAATATGTGTATGGTGCTCAATGGCAGCACAGGCAACGACGGACGCTACGGTTATCGCTA
>CACXQO010000277.1 GCA_902769815.1 uncultured Bacteroidia bacterium
GGCTCGCCACGCAGGTTGTCTTCGACAAGGCTCTACACAACTGGAACTATGTCGTATCCCCCTCTGTATCGTCTCAGGTTATTTTTTAAGCGTTACTTACTCTATTCTTAATTCAAAAGGTAAATCAAGTGTGGCGTTCATCGTTTGCACTAGAGTAATTATATCGTAAATGCCATATTTTTTGTTTATCATGTATCCTTTATATTTATAGCACTGGTCGTTTATTTTTCCCGATGAGACAACAACTTTATTAAACTGGTAGTCTAATGGATTAGTACCGCTTTCGATGCATTTGTCTATAAACCTTTCAGCCACCTTGCAATACACCTCAGATGGTTTACAATTAGTATCTTCTCCTTCGATAATTATTTTAGTTGGATGAATATCTCTTTCTTTGATTGATAGTGTTAACCAATTCCAATCAAATTCATTAATCATGGAAAATTCCTTTATTGAAATCGCTTTGAAAAACCTGATACAATCTTCAATTTCAGTGTTTCTTATGTCGATTTCTCCTTTGTATTCGTAACCGTTTCCTGCATATAAACACCATCTAATTCCGTTAGTTAGAATACCAGCCAAAGGGAATTCTTGACGACAGTATTCTTGTAGTTGGGATTCGTTCATAAGCTCCATTTTTTCTCCACAGGAATAAAGCTGTTCTTGGTATTTTTTTACCTCGATGACTAACTTGTTACCCTTTTTATTGATATATTTTTCATCAGACAACAAATAATCCATGTTTCTTTCTTCTCTTCTAACAAAAGGAGCTGTCCAACCTAAAACTTTTAATATAGGCTCAATCATTTCAGCTCTAACATTTTCTTCATACAGTCTATAGTACCATTCGAAGCGTTTGAAATTGTATTTAATTCTTTCAATCGCATTCTTTAACTCTGGTTCGTCAAAAGATTGGTCTATATCATTCTTTGGTTGACATGATTTGATACGAGTCGGAGCCACAAAAACACTATCATCCTCAATTATCTCTTTTATCTTTTTACAATCTTTAGGTGAAATCCCCAATCTTTTTTCCCACTCATTATATTCGGGAATGGTTCTTAGGTATTCATATGTTATTTCTTCACTCTTTTTATTATCCTCCAAAGCTTTATGCCCATTATTAGTGATTTTATGCCCATTTTTTAGGAAAACTTCAAGTCCAGCAGCTTGCAGTCGTTGCTCATTTGTGGCAATCATTTTGTAAAATTTCTTGTCACTTTCTCTGGCATAATGCTCGGCCAATTTTTGCTCGTTTAATCCTAATTTTTGAGCCACTAAATCTGTGATTTTTCCTTGTGTAAGTGTTTTGTCTTTTTGTTCTTCAAGGACGGATAGAATTAAGAATTTTACTTTTGCGTGATTGATTTTACTCATAGTTTTTTGATTTTGGGGAATAATCATAGTACAATTCTAACAATCCCCTTGGCATAGTCAACCGAAAAGGGAATTTCATCGTGTTTTTGCAGTCTAGGATGTTCATTAAAAAACTCACTTGCAAAAATAAAGTACCTTTGGACTTTACCTGATTTGGTGACATTAAGGTTGCTGTAGTGTGTACCATCAGAGCAAATCAAAGTAAACACTCCAAGGTTGTCAAACAAAGGTTGCAGTTCTTTTCTGATGAAGAAGAAACGGTAGGACGATTTGCCGCTTTTTATCTTCTTTTCGTAGATTTTAAATGTATTTGTAGTGCTCATGGGATCATGAATTATAGTGTTCTTTTATTATTCTTGGCAAAAGTACAAATTTCCATCCAACCGAATACAAATCTCAAACTCAAATTCGTTCACATAAACGAGGTCATAGAGACTGAAATGTCGGTTGTCATAGAGGTTGTGGAAAGGATAGACAAGGTGCATGTCTTTCGACCATTCGTAATCCAGGCCCTCGTTCCAGTTGCCGTTTTCGTCGGCCATGCCGAGCCATGCTTCAAGGCTTTCGTGCGCCGACATGATTCCGTTCTGGTCCCATTTCAGGCTCCACGAGCAGCCGTCTGTGGAATATATGCGGTCGTAGCCGCCTTGGGTCATCACTTCCCACATCGTTTCCGCCCGCTCGGTCTGGACGGGATGCGCGGTAGGGTAGGTATAACCTAACTTCAATTTCCCTTCAACTTCAAGGTCGCCGATGCCGTCATAGAGTTTCATCATACCTTCGTAGATGGCTTTCGTCTTGTTGAAGAGGGCAGTGGCTGCTGCCTTTATCCTGTCGTTGAAATCCGACAGCAGCCTTTTGCTTTCCTCGTCATATTGCATCAGCTCGCGCAGTATCATCCACCGATGGTGTAGCGCATTCTTGATGATGCTTTCCTCTTCTACTTGTTTCCCGTGCTCGTACTCATCCAAGATGATTTCTTCCAGCATCACGATGCGAGGGTCTTCAAATGCTTCTTTGGTATTCATCGTCTGTTTGGTTTATGTTTGGCTCATATAGTGAACCAATGATGGAGTTTCCTTTGTAAGATTTTCCTCAACAAAGCCATCCCAATCGAAAGGCGTGGGCAAAACAAATTGGAAACCAAGGTTGAGGTCGGTCATGTCGCAGAGTGTTTCGTCCTCAATGGGAAGATGGTGGCGTTCGTAGTAGGCGTGTTCTTTGATGAGGTTGCTGCCCACCAAGGCAAATTGCTCGCCAAGCTGATGTTGTTCTTCTTTCGGCCTGTACCAAATGCCGTGAATCAGCCTTTTCTCCGTCCCATTCACCCAATAGACTGCGATTTCGTTGAAAAGGTTGTCGTCAAAGACCATCTTTCCGATGCGGGTCTTTGATTGGGTACAGCCTGCGTGAAGAAAATCTTGAAGGTCAATGCGAGCTTGTTTGTCTGTAGTGTAACAGTCGCCTAAAGCCTCGTAAAGTACATCAATCAGACTTTGATAATAGGCAAAGGCTTCCTTTCGTGCCTTGTTGAGGTCGGCATCCTCGAAGGTTTTGTTGATGCGGCAAAGATTGCCTTTCTTTGCTTCGTGATAGTTCGCGTTGTGCATTCGTCCTTTCCAGAACATCCCATGCACAAGGTAATGTGATTTCTTTTTGTCCATAGCGGTGATGTTTGGATTTCGGTGCAAAACAACACCCTTGCTCTGCCAAAATCAAGCAAAGTGAAAGTTCTTATGAAAATAAAATGCCATGAAATAAAATGGTTTCAAATCAATCCATTTCAAATTAAATGATTTCAAACTAATCGATTTCAAATTGTTTTATTTCAAACCAAATGATTTCAAATCAAAATATTTCAAATTATTTCATTTCAAATCGTTCTATTTCAAATCAAATGATTATATTTGCGGCGTGAAACTAATGATTTGCGCTATGGAAAGTCCGTTTATTTATGGCAAAATGGCTGAAAGTGAGTTCTTTATCGATAGAGAGAAAGAAACAG
>CACXQO010000278.1 GCA_902769815.1 uncultured Bacteroidia bacterium
GCAATCAGTTTGAGAAGGCGCATAAAGATGGCCCCAAACGGAGCCACCCAATTATGCACAAACCCCTCCCAATGCAAGGCCATAGCCAAGAAGCCGAAACCCAAGCCAAGCCCCATACCAAGCAAAATCTTGGCATAGAGTGGGATACGGTTTCTATGTGCTTCTCTCCTATTCAATCAGATTAATCTTTTTGGTTGCAACGCCGTCTTCGGTCACGATGCGAACCATATAAATGCCCTTGGAATAGCCTTCAAGGTTCAGTTTCACGCTTTGCGCATTGGTCTTTCTCTCCTCCAAAAACGCACCGGTTATGCTCATCAGTTGCACATTTTGGATGTTTTTGGCGGCCTCGATATGAATCACATTCTTTGCGGGATTGGGATAGATATTGAGTTTCAAGGCAGCCAACTCGTTCACATTCACATCAGTAGTGTCGGTCGGAATCACTTTCACATCGTCAACAAACCAGTCGAAAGCCAAAAACTCGCCAAAGTCGTTGTAACCCCTGAAGCCAATCTTGATGTTCTTGCCGATGTATTCATCCAGATTGATGGAAATCGGTTCGTTGTAAGCATTGATTTGTCCGTAAGGCATATCGGCGGCATCCCACTTGTCCTCCCAAGTGCCGTTGTAGGTGTCGTACACCCTGACGGCGAAATGGTCATAGCCATCCGTGCCGTACTGCACCCAAGTCCAGAATTGGAGCACCATCGGGCGCGTGATGGTCAGCACAGGGGTAATCAAGGTTTGGTCTTGTGCCGAAGGGCTTTCGCTGTTGTCCCATTCCAACACGGCCTGCTTGCTGCCGCGATGAGGACTCACCACGAAGTCATTCTCATAATAGTCAGTATAATACACCGTTCCTTGCACGGTCCAATCCCACCAAGTAGGGTTGCCGTCGGTGGTCCAGCCTTCGGGAAGTCCAAACAGGCCTTCGGTGTTCTCAAAGGTCTCAAAGAGCAAAGGTCTTTGATAGTCCCAACGGATTGGGATTTCCTCCGAAGTTGCACTATTGCCCAAAGCATCAACGAGTTGCACGGTCATTGTGCCGTGAGTGTGGTTGTCGTAGGCGGGAATGGTGGCCGTGTAATCGTAGTTAGCCCTATTCTTGCCAGCCCTTGTGAAAGTCAAATCGTGGGTTGTGCCCCAAATCGTATAGGTAGCCGCCAAGGTCGCTGGCATATTGGAGGCATCGTGGACGCGCAACGTGAGGTTCATTTCAGTATCGGCGTAGGTCTGGTTTCCCGATACCGAAACTATCGTAGGCGGGTCATTGTCGATAGAGGAATTATCAATGGAAATATCGTCAATGAGGAGATCCCAACCGTAACCGCTAACGCCCTCGAAAATGATGAAACCGTAATTGTCGGGGCAATCGAAAGTGAAGGAATGTTCGTACCAATCATCCTCATCGGCCACGACAGGTTCCATATAAGTGCAGCGATGGATGGTGCCGAGCAACTGACCACCTTCAGAACAAGGCAACGAATTGTAATACACATTGATACGGTCGGGGCGGTTGATGTTGGGATTGCTGTTGCGGAACATCCAGAAACGGACAATATTGTCGTGCTCGCTCAACTCCATCTTGGGCGAAACCAACTCCGCCGAGCAGCCTTCGGGATTGGTGTAGGTGTAGAATCGGGTCATATATTGGCTTCCGTCGTGCGGCACGGCACTCGGAGTGGAACTTGATTCACGCCTGTCGAAGGCATAATTGCCATTGGTGATGTTGTTTTGCCAACCAAACGGAACAAAGTCGTTTTCAAAGCCTTCCATCAATGGAAAATCGGCAAAAGGAGCCAAGGCAGTAATCGAAAAATCAACGTTTTGTGAGGGTGCCATAGCAGAGGGATAGACATCGAAGGTGGCGTGAACCACTTCGTTATTGTTCAGGTTCATCGGCAACGTGGCCTTGGCAACCATATCCACCGAGCCATTGTAAGGCACCGTGACTTCCGTCACCGCAACGCCATCCTTGAAAAACTCGATGGGTAGCGTGCTAACATTGTCGAAATGATAAGTGTCGGCCTCTGAACCCGTGTTGTTCAGGCGGAAACGCAGATAGGCTGGCTCGCCGAAATAAACAGAAGTGTCAGCCGTAAGTTGTTCAATTTCAAAATTGTACTGTGAGGTTTGCTCAATGATAATCTGAAACACGCCCGAGGTCTGTTCAAACTCCTCATTATCAACAACCATCATCGGCACCGCTGTTTCCGTCATTGCAGAAGGATTGGCACTCGCGCCCGCCTTTACTTCCAAATTGAAGTGGTCGACGTGCCAAGTGGCATACCAGAACGAAACGCGGTAATAATTCCCGGCCGTCACATTGATTTCCTTGTAAATCCACACATCGGTGTTATAGGTGGCATACATATACCAGTCGCCGCTATGCGGCTTTCTGCCACGGGCTTCGTTGTCGTCAGGGATGGTGATGCCAGCCTTCCAGCCGCCATCGCAAATCCAGCCCACCGGACTTTGGCCTACAGTGTTACCATTTTCAAAAGTCTCATTGACAAGAACTTGGGCGAAGGCACTTCCTGCAAGAAGCCACATCGCGATTAAAGCATACAATTTTTTCATATTTCTTTTTTTATAATGATTCTATATGGTTTTCCTCAAATTCCTTGTACTCTGCTACCCATTCGGCCAGTTTTTGTTGTAAAAGAACCTTGTCTGGCAGGCAGAGAGCGTATTGTTGGGCATAGATATTGGCGTCTTTGGGCAAAGTCAGTTCCACAAGAGCATCGTTTTTGGTTTCGCACAGCAAAATCCCAATGGTAGGTTTCTCAAAATCTGTTCTCACATAGCGGTCAAAATAGTTGACATACATCTGCATCTGCCCCAAGTCCTGATGGGTCAACTTGTCGGTTTTTAAGTCAATAAGGACATAGCATTGCAGCAAACGGTTATAAAACACAAGGTCAACATAGAAATTGTCTTCCTCAAAAGTAAAGCGTTTCTGGCGACCTTCAAAAAGAAATCCCTTACCCAATTCCAGGAGGAACATCTGCAATTTGTCAATAATAGCACTCTCAAGTTTGCTTTCAGAATAGGAGGAATCTGGCTTTAATCCGAGGAATTCCAAAGAAAGCGGATTTTTCAACAAATCGCTAGGCTTTTCAATGGTCTGGCCTTTGTTGGCAAGGCGCATTACTTCGTCCTTGTCGCGACTCAAAGCCAATCTTTCATAAAGACAGCTTGCCACTTGGCGTTGCAATTGGCGCACACTCCAGTTTTGCTTGTGAGCCTCAATCTCATAAAAGTTGCGGGCTTGAGCGTTTTCAATACGCATCAAGATTTGGTAATGGTTCCAAGAAAGTGTAAAAGGACGATTGTTGTCACTTGCGTTTACATAACTTGAAGGAACAGATTTCCGCTGCGGTGTAGCGGAAATTCCACCGTGTTCCAAAACCCGCTGCAGTGTAGCGGAATTTGAGTAAACATTGAAAAACTTCCTTGCTTTTTCAAGCGTATCCACCGACCAGCCCTTGCCAAATGTATCTGAAAGCCGTTCCGACAATCTTTTCAAGACCCCTTTTCCATATTCCGCACGAGATTTACCGTGCTGCTGATACTCCACAATATATTGACCCACACCGAAATAGGTGTAAACCATAGCCGTATCAATCGCCTTATTGACATATTTACGGCTTGCCTCTATCAGTTCGGAAACCCGCTGAAACAAGGTGTCTTCATTTGCAACAGATTGTATGATTTTTTTATATGACATTGGTTAAAAATCAGCCGCAAATATAAGCAAAAACGACACTCACCAAAAAACTTACATTATTTTTTCCTCGCCACCACCAAGAAATGCGGGCTCATCCCCATCATTTCAGGCTCGGTTTCCGTCATCCTGACGATGTCCAAAAGCCGCTCGCGACTGGCATCATCCTCCCATTTCTCTTGAAGGTGCGGCGTGAACCAAATGCAGCCCTCCACTGCAATGGCTTTTTCGACCTCGAATCCCGATTCTGTAATTTCCGATTTCATTTCCTCGGAAGTCGTGAAATACGCTTCCGCATGAATTTCGGGTATTCTTTCGGGCGGATGTGGTCACCAATAGTCATCTCACTTTTAATCATATTGAAAAATACAGGGTCGTCAAGAAATTCAACGAGATTCTCGTTCTTCTTCTCGCCATACACTGACAAAGCCCAAGTCATAGAACTGAACTTGGAAATACCCGCCGCCACCAAGAGGCCGCCTTTTTTCAACAATCGAAACGCTTCACGAAGTGCTTGCAAACGTTCTTCCCTATCGCGCAAATGATACAAAGGTCCCATCAGCAGAACAACATCCGCGCTCTCATCCAGTCGGTTGACTTGCAAGGCGTTGCCCGTTTCAGCAACAAAACGACAATCCTGCATCATATTGGCTTTGGCATATTCCACGGCGTTCTCCGCCAGTTCAATTAGATGAACCTCGTTGCCCTTCTTCGCCAACCAAGCCGCATATATCCCAATGCCGCCACCGATGTCGTAAATCACCATACCTTTATCAGTATATCGCAACAGGATTTCCTTCGTCCGATGGAATTCCACAATACCCAAGCCACGCTCCAAGCGGCCTATTTCAGCGCCGTTATTGTAGAAGTTGTAGATTTCGTTCATAGTTTTTCATTTTTCGGCCATTTATCGACAATTTATCGGCCAGACAACACTTTATCGTCAGTTTATCGGCCATTTATCGACAGTTTGTGGTTTTATCGACATTTATCGGCCAATTTATCGACATTTTTCCAAATTTACCGACAATTTTTACTTCTTCTTTCCTACCAATAATTTCAACAACTCATTAGAAACACTATAGGTACGATTTTTATTGGCTCCCTTAGCCTCAAGAAGTCCTAATTCTACAAGAAGTCTCAAATGTCTTTTAGTTGTTGTTTCACTCGACGACAATAACGTCATCACATCCAGAGTTGTAACCGAACCGTTTTCACAAACAAAAGTCAACATTCGCAACAATTTATCGGCCATTTTTTTATTTGTCGGCCATTTGTCGGCCATTTGTCGGCCATTTATCGGCCATTTATCCAAATTTGACAATATAATATCGGCCAAAATCTTTTTTTTCGGCCATTTTTCGGCCATTTTTCGGCCATTTACATTATCAACTCCTAAGTTTTGAGAAACATCTGATTGCTTTTGGGTATCAATTCTCTTGTTTTGGGTATAATCATCACCATTTTGAGGGTCACTTTGAGGGTCATTCAACCCTTTTGGGGTATCACCATTAATGCTTTGGGTATCATTATGGGGGTCATCCGACTCTTTTTGTGGGTCATTTTGGGGCTTTTGGATGTCATATCCTAGCTTTTGGGGGTCATTTTCTGGTTTTTACTAAATTCGTTATTTTGGGTATCATATCCAACAAATGTCAGTTCCTCGGGATTGTCATAGAGTTCCAACATCGCATTGACATCCTGTTCGTGACCGTCTTTGTTCAAAGTCAGGACGACACGTTCAACGCCCATCTCCTCCTCAATTTTGGCCGCAGCGTGAAACACGTGCTCCCAAACAAACATAATGCTGCTTAAGCCACTCCCAGCACGCTCGCCATAATCGACCAATGAGAAAATCTTGAGCATCACGCCATTGCGAGGGTCTGAAACACCACCCTCGACAGCCACACGCTTGGCCACACGCATACTGCCTGGATTCGAGAACACAAAACCGTCCACCTTCTTCTGAACCACCAAACCGCGCCGACCATAAAAATCAGCGTGGACACAAGTATTCGTCACCGCCTCGCGCAAAATCTTGTGCAAAGGCGTGTCATCAATGCGGCTCATCCCCTTCAACACGAAAGGCACCTTCAAATCAGCCGTCAACTTCGGCACCACCTTGAAAACAAAGTCAAACACATTGCCGCTCCAGTCGCCAGAAGTCGAAACGATTCTGTCCGTCCAACGGGTTCTGTACATCTGCCTGTTCTCCTGAAAATCAAGGAAATACTGCGGAAACTCCCTCGTAATCTCATACTCATAGCCAAACATCAGCAAACCCGCAGCAGTAGGATGATATGTGCCATCGTCTGCCAAGGCCATAGCACCAATGCGACGCATAAACACCTCATCCTCAAGGTTATTCCAAATATGGTCAGGATGCGAAGTGCGGAACAACTGCCTATAACTCCTAATTGTTTCCAAACAAAACACCGACCAATCCATTCCCTTCAGCACCTTGGCATCCTGCGTCACCAAAGCCGCGTCGCGGAACAAAGCCGAAACCTCCTCCAACGAGCAACGGTAGTCGCCGGAACCATTTCTGCGATACGTTCCATTGCGAGGGTCCAAGCCCTTGAAAACTGGCCGCGCCGAACGGTCGGCACGAGGCACCTCAAGCACAAGAATGTCCTTCCCACCAACCCTTTCCACACGCACACGCCGTTCCGTCATCAAGTTCACACTAATTTTCTGACGGTTGTTCACCGCGTTCCAAAAATCCATCTTGAGTTTTTCCGCGTCCTTCAGCCCAGCAGCATACAGCGAGCCGTCGGCGCGTTCCTTCACGCCGAGCAAAATGCAGCCGCCATCGGTGTTGGCAAACGCCGAGTACGACTCCCACAACGCATCAGGCAAGCCACCCTGCGCCGCCTTCACTTCCAACTGATTGTCTTCACGATAGGCATTGAGTTCGCTGAAATCAAATTTCCTTTCCGTCATAGTCTTCTCCTTCATAACACAATCACATACGATTGATTTTCACGGCAAAAATACAAATTTTTACTTTTCAAACAAATCATCAATGGTGACAACATTTTGGAAAACGCCACTGTACTCATTGTAAGTCAGACCCTCAGTGGTCACCAGCACATTGTGGACAACAGCCCGACGTGGAATCATCTCTCCCAGCAAGTTCTGTCGATGAACAACCTTTGAGTAATAGGCCTTGTTGACCGTGAATTTCTCGTTGTAAAACTTCATCTCGCAGAGATTCACCACATTGTCTTTGCGATTGATCAACATATCAATTTGCGAACCTTCTGTCCCATCGTCACCTTTCACTGCCCATGCCGACTGTGCTGACGAAACGCCAAGTATGTCAAGCGATTTTTTGATTTGTGCAATATGCGTAAAGCAAACCTCCTCAAACGCGAAGCCACGCCAAGACGAAACCGCTTGTGAAGTCACATTGTGCATCCAAAACTCTGGGTCTATCTCCTTTCTGCCTTGCACAAATTTCATGTAAAACAGGCAAAAATGGTCTATCAGTTTGTATTGTTTCTCGCGTTTGCCTTTCCCGAAAGGAATGTATGGCTCGATGAAATCGCTGGCGACAAGAGCCTTAAGCATTATGCTGAATGAGCCTCCCAAAGTCTGGCCTGTTGCTTTTGCAAGTTCCTCCTGGGTATAGCCCGCCCTTCTGTTGCCGAGAACCTTCACAATCCGCTTCATTTCCTCTGGCCTCGAAAACACGGAGGAAAACAATCGGTCGAACTCATCACCCAAAATCGAACTCTTCTTAAAAAACAGATTATCAATATTCTGCGCAAGGCTTCGACTTGGCTCAAAACGACTCAGATAATACGGCACACCACCAAATATCATATAGCTTTGCACGATGTCGTAACGCGACATTCGGATGCCCTTGCTGTGAAAAAACTGTTCACATTCGTTGAGGGTAAAGGGCGACAGCCTCAACTGACAAGTGAGCCTCCCGTATAGGCCACCATGGTTATTAATAAGGTTGTCCGTAATCCATGAGGTTGCCGATCCGCAGACTACCAGCATAAAATTGTCGCGATGGCAGCCCCAACCGTTCCATAAAGCCTCCAAAGCCGTGACAAAGCCCGAACGCGGCGTATCCATCCAAGGCAACTCGTCAAGGAATACCACTTGCCTCGAGCCATCATCTATGGCCTGCAAATGCATTTCAAGCATAAAGAAAGCCTCAAGCCACGAGGTAGGGCATTTGCTTTTCTTCATGCCTTGCCGCTGCAACGACAAATAAAAGTGCTTCAGTTGTTCTTTCAGGCTGTTTTTGTGGTTTTGCTCGTCCACGGGCGACAATCCCGAATGGCGGAAGGTGATTTTCCCCTTCAGTGCCTCGTCAATAAGAAAAGTCTTTCCCACACGACGACGGCCATATACCGCTAAAAACTGAGGCATCTTACTGGAATACAGCCT
>CACXQO010000279.1 GCA_902769815.1 uncultured Bacteroidia bacterium
CATCACGAAGAAAGCCGCAGCACTTGCCAACTATGAAGTGGGCATGATCACGGTCCAACAAGCCAACGCCATCTGCCAGGCTTGCGACGAACTGATTGCCGGACAGCACCACGACCAATTCCCGATCGACATGATCCAAGGTGGCGCAGGTACCTCGACCAACATGTGCGCCAATGAGGTGATTGCCAACCGCGCCCTTGAAATCATGGGCCATCAACGCGGTCAATACGAGTTCTGCTCGCCCAACGATGTGGTGAATGCCTCGCAATCCACCAACGACGCTTATCCTTGCGCCATCCACATGGCCATGTTCCTTGAGCATGAGGAGTTTCTCCCCCATCTGACCCAGATGATCGATGCCTTGGAGAAGAAAGCCAAAGAATTTGCCGAAGTCATCAAGATGGGCCGCACCCAATTGCAGGATGCCGTCCCCATGACCTTGGGACAGACGTTTAGTGGATTTGCCGCTTCGCTTCGTGGCGAACTGCGCACTTTGAACAGCGCCGCCCGCGAGTTCCTCACCGTCAACATGGGTGCCACGGCCATCGGTACGGGTATCTGCTCCAAGCCGGGCTATAGCATGGCTTGCATCAAGGCCTTACGCGAGATTACGGGATGGAGCATCCATTTGGCCGACAACCTCATCGAAGCCACCAGCGCTACGAGCTGCATGATCCAATACAGCGCCGCCATGAAGCGCCTCTGCATCAAGATCAATAAGATGTGCAACGACCTTCGTCTGATGAGTTCCGGCCCTCGCTGCGGCTTCAACGAGATTCACTTGCCCGAGCGCCAGCCTGGTTCTTCCATCATGCCTGGCAAGGTCAACCCTGTCATCCCCGAAGTGATGAACCAAGTGTGCTATAAGGTGATCGGCAACGACATGACCATCACCTTCGCCTCCGACAATGGCCAGCTCGAACTGAACGTGATGGAACCCGTCATCGCCTACAGCCTCTTCGAGTCCATCCACCTGCTCACCAATGGCCTTGACACCCTGCGCAAGTACTGCATCGAAGGCATCGTTGCCAACGAAGAGCATTGCCGCAAACTGGTTGAAGGCAGCATCGGCATCGTCACCATGCTCAACCCCATCATAGGCTACAAGCAATCCACCAAGATTGCCAAGGAAGCCAGCGAAACCGGTCGCGGAGTCTACGAGTTGGTCCTCGAGCACAACCTGCTCACCAAGGAGCAACTCGACAAGATTCTCCGTCCCGAGAACATGCTCAAGCCCATCGACATTAAATTATAGGAATAGAATAATTGCTTTGAATAACGGTGTCGCTTCATGCGGCGCCGTTATTTTTTTTTGTGCAACCGCATCAAAAACTCATACGATATCGCAAAAGCGAAATACACGAAAAAAGACAAAACCATGCTGCGAAAAGGGACGAAAGTCTAATTATCACAAAACCATTCTCAACACCCTAATCGGTTTGCCCTTGCTTTGGTATTGTGTATCATCAAAATAGGTTTCTCCAGTGGCCACAAAACCACACTTCTCCATCACGCGGCCAGAGGCGGGGTTGTCGACAAAATGCCCGCAGATGAGCGACTTGATGTCGGTTGTTTTGCGGATATGATCAATCACCAATCTTAATGCCTCAGTGCAGATGCCTTGGTTCCAATAGGGCTTGGCAATCCAATAGCCTACAAGCGGTTCGCCTTCGCGGGCGGGAATAGGGCAGCCTCTTGCAGGGAGATAGCCAATGCAGCCGATGGCCTCGCCCGTCGCTTTGAGTTCGATGGCCCAAGTTGTGGCGTTGTTGAACACGGTCTGGATGATTTCCAGACTTACTTCAACGGATCTGTGCGGCGGCCAGCCGGCGCGAGGGCCTACGTCGGGGTCGGAGGCGTATTTGAAAAGGGTCTCGGCGTCATCATCGCGCCAAGGGCGGAGTAGGATTCTTTCGGTTTCCATCATAACTATCTTATTTCTTGATTGTTAAGCCACTCCAAAGCATCCTCGAAAGGTGTTTCTGTCAGCACATCAGGGGCGATGGGGTCGTCGCAAAATACTTCTCCTGTGCGGGCAATGTCTTCCCCAATAGTAAGCACAAGTTGAGAGCCTCCAGGGAGCGCAAAAGGCTGGTTGCAAGAGCAATAACCTGCTGTAGGAGCACCAAAAGTGCGCGTGTTTTCCAGTCCTCTAAAGCAAATTAATACAGCCTCGCCCGAACTTCCTGTCCAATCGTCGGTCAGTAGGGCAACAGGGCAAGCGATGGCCGTTTGTTTCTCCAATCCAACCGATTGCATGACAAAGAAAGTGTTGATGTTCATTGGCCTTTTGCGCGAAGAGAATTTCAGGATGACATCATCGGGAAGGAACCGATGGACGGCGGCAATCATCGGATACATATTGCCTCCCCGGTTGCCGCGCAGGTCGATAATGGCACCTTGCAAGGCATCGGGAAGGTCGTTAAGCACCGTGTTGGCATATTTGATGCCCTCTTCCGCATTTCCAGAGAACGCCGGCAACTTGATGAAAGCAATGTGGTTTTCAAGCATCTCAACCGTAGGCATTTCCCACGAAGAAGTGTCGTTTTCTGTCATTTCATCGGTGGTCATCAGGTAGGTATGCTTGCCTCCAGCCACCTTGCCAGCTTGGACGATAATTTCTTGTGCCTCTTCAAGACTTGATGGCTTTGCCGAGAGTGCTTCTTGCTTGGCTTTTTCCCATTCAGGACCTTGGGCATAGATGCCGTGCTTGTCCATGATGTGGATGGCTTTCTTGACATACCTTGCGTTGGGGTCGCTGCATGAGGCCATGACAAGGATGGTCAGTAATAGGATTAATGGTTTTCGCATGATAAGATAATTCGCTTGCAAAAATACGACAAATTCATGGTTTCTCCAACCCTGTTCTGATAAAATACCCCTCTTGAACAGCAGCAAATGTTGCGACAACGGCTATAATGACCATTGGAACAATCGATTCCAAAAATACCGTCAAAGGAGCTCCAACAAAAAGTAGAACTCCCGTTACTTTATTTGCAAAGGTGTGAGGAAAAACGCATTTCTTGTACATCGCCAAAGCAGAGATTTGATTGATGACCTTGATGGTGACAATCACTCCGCCCCAGATCCACAGCCATTTTGGAAATGCCAAAGCAGGTATCAACTTAAAGCAGCAACAAACGACGAAAACCAAATCTGCCAAACTATCCAACAATGCTCCTGTCTTTGTTTCGCATTTGAGTTTTCGGGCGAGATAGCCATCTGCCATATCGCTTAGGCCACAGACGAAATAAATGGCCCAGAAAGCACAACTCTCGACTCCGAAAAACAGAAGGCAAACGACCCCTAAAAATCGAAGTGCCGA
>CACXQO010000280.1 GCA_902769815.1 uncultured Bacteroidia bacterium
AATTTCTATAATATTGCCGGTTCCGATCTACATTCCTCGCGTAATATTGACTATTGGTCGACACGCGCCCCCCGAGCCTTGAAGCAATTGTTTCAGTCTTGGGAAAAATAATTTTTGTCAATAACAAGAATATCAATTAAATACAACAACATGGAAGAAAAAAAGAGACTTTTTGAGGAATTTCCTCCAGTGAGCACCCAGGAATGGGAAGCCGTCATTGAGAAGGACCTCAAAGGGGCAGACTACAACAAAAAACTGGTTTGGCGCACAGCTGAAGGCTTCAACGTGAGACCTTACTACCGTGCCGAAAACCTCGCCGACATCCCGTGGACGGGTCAGCAACCCAACGAGTTCCCGTATGTCCGTGGCAACAAGCCCGAGGGCAACGAATGGCTCGTCCGTCAGGATATCACCGTGAAGGACGTACATGAGGCCAACAAGATTGCGCTCAATGCCATCAGCCGTGGTGCCAACAGCATTGGCTTCAAGTTGGAGTACGACAAGGTTTACGACACCATTGCCATCTCAACTTTGCTCAACGGCATCGACCAAAAGGCGGTGGAAATCAACTTCTTCAACAACAAGTACCATTTGCCGATACTTGAGATGCTGTCGAAGATTCCGGACATCAAGGGTTCGTTGAACTACGACCCGCTGACGCGCTACATCCGTCGCGGCGTGTGGTACATCAATAAGGGTGCCGATATGGAATTGGCTTACATTGTGGTGAAAGCCGATATGCCTGATTTCCAGACCATCGGTGTCAACAGCCACGTTTTCACCAATGCCGGTGCCACCATCGTTCAGGAGATGGCCTTCAGCCTTGCCGTGGGTGCCGAATATTTAGACAAACTGACCGAGAAAGGTCTCACCATCGACGAGATTGCTCCAAAGATGCGCTACAATGTGGCCGTCGGACAAAACTACTTCATGGAAATGGCCAAGATTCGCGCTTACCGTCTGCTTTGGGCTAACATCGTGAAGGCCTACGGCGGCAAGGAAGAGAACGCAAAGATGCACATCCACGCCACTAATGCTGAATTAGGTATGAGCCTCTACGATGCATACGTCAATATGTTGCGCACAACGACTGGCACGATGTCAGCCGTCCTCGGTGGCGTCGATTCGTTCACTGTGATGCCGTTCGACGCACCGTTTGAAATCCCCACCGACTTCGCCGACCGTATCGCCCGCAACCAGCAACTCATCCTCAAGGAAGAGTCGCATTTCGACAAAGTCGCCGACCCCGCCGCAGGTTCCTATTACATTGAGAACCTCACCGAGAGCCTCGCCACTGCCGCTTGGGACTTGTTCAACAAGATCCAGGACGAAGGCGGTTATCTCGAAGCCGTCCGCAAGGGCATGATACAAGGCCTCATCAAGGAAAGCGCTGCCAAGAAGTTCAGCAACGTGGCCACCCGCCGCGAGACCATCCTCGGCACCAACCAGTTCCCGAACTTCACCGAAACGATGAAATTCACGCCAGAGGCTTGGGTGTTCGAAGCTGACGACCGCCGCGACGAGAAGGCCGAGGTCGAGACCATCGTCACCTTCCGCGCTGCGCAACAGTTTGAAAAATTGCGCTATGCCACCGATGTTTATGCCAAAGACCACAAGCGTCCTGTGGCATGGATGTTCACTTACGGCAACCTCGCCATGCGCAAGGCCCGCGCCAACTTCGCCTCCAACTTCTTCGCCTGCGCCGGCTTCCAAGTCGTCGACAATCCGGGCTTCAAGACCTTGGACGAAGGCATCGCTGCTGCCCGCAAGGAGAAACCCGAAATCGTGGTCATCTGCTCGTCCGATGAGGAATATGGCGAAGGCAACGCCCTCAAGGTTTTCGAGGAGTTGAAGGACGAAACCATCGTGGTGCTGGCCGGCAACCCCGAAGGCACCGCCGACATCCTCAAAGAGGCCGGACTGAAGTATTTCATCCACGTCAAGAGCAATGTGCTTGAGACCTTAAAGGAGTTCCAAATGCAATTAGGTATAACGAAATAAGAAAGGAGTAATACGATGAAACCGAATTATAAAGACATCAATATCAACGCTATACCTAAGCATAGTGGCCTCATTTTGCCGAATGGCGAAAATTGGGAGACCCACGAGCATATCATGGTGAAACCTGCCTACACCGAGAAAGATCTCGAAGGCATGGAACACCTCAACTACGCCGCTGGCATCGCGCCCTTCCTCCGTGGACCTTACTCCACGATGTATGTGATGCGTCCTTGGACCATCCGTCAGTACGCTGGTTTCTCCACCGCTGAGGAATCCAACGCCTTCTACCGCCGTAACATCGCGGCTGGTCAGAAGGGTCTGTCCGTGGCCTTCGACTTGGCCACCCACCGTGGCTACGACGCCGACCACGAGCGCGTCATGGGCGATGTGGGTAAAGCAGGTGTGTCCATCTGTTCCGTCGAGGATATGAAGGTTTTGTTCGACCAGATTCCGTTGAACAAAATGTCCGTTTCCATGACCATGAACGGTGCTGTGTTGCCGATTTTGGCCTTCTATATCGTCGCTGCCTTGGAGCAGGGTGCCAAATACGAAGAGCTGCAAGGCACCATCCAGAATGACATCTTGAAGGAGTTCATGGTGCGTAACACCTATATCTATCCGCCCGAGTTCTCGATGCGCATCATCGCCGACATTTTCGAGTTCACCTCGCAGAACATGCCGAAGTTCAACAGCATCTCCATCTCGGGTTACCACATGCAGGAAGCCGGCGCCACCTCCGACATTGAGATGGCTTACACCTTGGCCGACGGCTGGGATTACCTCCGCACGGGTGTCAAGGCCGGTTTGGATGTCGATGCCTTTGCGCCGCGTCTGTCCTTCTTCTGGTGCTCAGGCATGAACCACTTCATGGAGATTGCCAAGATGCGTGCCGCCCGTATGCTTTGGGCCAAGATTGTGAGCACCTTCAACCCGAAGAGTACCAAGTCGTTGGCCTTGCGTACCCACACGCAGACCTCTGGCTGGTCGCTCACCGAGCAAGACCCATTCAACAACGTGGCCCGTACCTGCATCGAGGCTATGGGTGCTGCCTTGGGTCACACGCAGTCGTTGCACACCAACGCTTTGGACGAAGCCATCGCCCTGCCGACTGACTTCAGTGCCCGTATCGCCCGTAACACGCAGATTTACATCCAAGAAGAAACCAACGTCTGCCGCGTGGTCGACCCGTGGGCTGGCTCTTATTATGTGGAGTCGCTCACTCATGAGATTGCCCACCGTGCTTGGAACCACATCCAAGAGGTGGAAGCCATGGGCGGCATGGCCAAAGCCATCGAAACGGGTCTGCCGAAGATGCGTAT
>CACXQO010000281.1 GCA_902769815.1 uncultured Bacteroidia bacterium
GGGTCGCCTGTCGTTTTTTATTGGATAGATGTCGATTATTTCATCATCAGTTTGACCTTTTTCATATTTTTGCACTATAATTCACCAGTTGTTAAAAAGCCTAATGGAAGCCTCTGCCGAGAAAAAGAAAGAGTTGGTCTTGTTTGAAGGGTCGCTTAAAGACTACGCTGAAATGCTATTGAAAGACAAGCGTGGAGACGGGTCTGTGATTAATCTTGGAAAGATTCATGAGGCCATCATAAAGGAACTTTCGAAAAGAGACATCCAATTGGTTGATGCCCGCATCATTGTAGACCAACACACAGTAACAAAGTATTTTGCCCGTTCTTCCGAATTTGCAATTCGGAAGGCGTGAATATGAGCATTTGCAATGCTGGAATGAAATAAAACCAACCTAATCAAGTACAGAAAAGGCGGCCTTCGGGTCGCCTTTTTTTTGTTGGAGGTTGTAGGGCTGTCGTTGCAAGCAGGGACTGCCGTCACCTGCTTGGGTTCGGGTCGTTCCGTTGCGAGCAGGGACTGTCGTCGCCTGCTTGAGTTCGGGTCGTCCTTTCAGGACTTTGGCGGCACTGGGGAACCCCGTAGGGGTGGCAATACATCAGGCAGGCGGTTTCAACCCCTGCCGATAATGCGCCGTGAACCCCTACCGATGCCGAGAATTAATGGAAATTCGTGGTTCATTCATGGCAATTCGTGTATAACACCAGTTATCTTCAATTAAGCGCGACTTTTTCTCCATTATATTCGCCCCAATCCTTCCACGACACATAATCAATGCCGTTGATGGTGCAAGTCAAGTCGCCGAGGTAAAAAACCGCGCCTCGTGTGCCGTCGTCGCCGCGAAGGGCGAGATAGTCGCGGGCGTTTTTCGAGAGTTTTTGCTCTGCCTCAATCGTACTCTTGATTTCGATGGCGAAAGTGCGTTTCCAGTCGGCGATGGTGTCCACCTCGAAGCCTTTCTGGTCGCGGAAATAGGTTAGATTGGGGTGCTTGCCTTGGTTCAAGCGGCCTTTCAGCAGTTCGGCGATGGCGAAAGTTTCCACAATGGCGCCTTTGTTCGGGTGCAGAATCAATTCCTCCACCGACTCAATCCGCAGCAGATGGCAAAGCAGTCCTGAATCGATGAAATACAATTTCGGTGTCTTGACTAACGACCTGCCAAGGTTCTGATTGTCAGGCTCCAAGAAGTGGATAATGAACGACGACTCCAAGATGGAGAGCCATTGCTTAACGGTTGGGGCCGAAACGCCGATGCTGCGTGCGATGCTGTCCATGGAAAGCATTTGGCCGCTATAGGTGGCGCAAATCTGGATGAACTTTTTGAACACGGACAAGTTGCTGTGGTTGATTTGGCTCTCCACGTCCAAGTCGAGGTAGGTGTCCACATAACTATTGAACCAATCGTCGGGCGAGAAATGCTTTGCGGTGTCGTGCAAAGGCGGGTAAAACCCTTTGAAAATGGTCTCGTAAACATTGTCGTTCAACAAGTTACCATCTTTCAACTCCCCGATGGAGAACGGTAGCAGCTTCAAGAAAGCAGCGCGACCGGCCAACGAATCGGTCATGTTTTGCTTCAGGTTGAACTGATTGGAACCTGTCAGGATGAACTTGCCCGGAGTGAAAGAGCCTTGGTCTACATGATATTTGACCGCATCGAAAATCTCAGGCACTTTCTGCGCCTCGTCGATGATGGCGCCATTAGGGAAGGCCATCAGGAAGTCCATCGGATTGGCAGCGGCCAGTTCGCGGATGGTCTTGTCGTCAAACGAAAGGTATCTTTTCTCGGGAAAAGTCATTTTCGCGAGTGTCGATTTTCCGCTTTGTCGCGGCCCCGTGATGCCAATCACCGCGAATTGTGAAGCGAGCCTCAAAAGGGCGTTTTTTGCCGTTCTCTCAATCATGATTTTGTCTTTTTTCGTGATTTCTGCGGCAAAAATAGTAAAAATCTAAAGTTTAGAACGGAAAAATCCAAAGTTTTGAATGGAAAAATCTAAAGTTTTCGTTGGAAAAATCTAAAGTTTCGCAATTTAATGTTTTTCAATATATTGATAAACAAATGAATAGAATAAATATGGGGAATATTTTAAATTTAAAAACAACATACTGCGTGAGTTTTTTTCAACAAAAACAAAATTTCTTGTTTTTGGTATCGAAAATTTATGTAATTTTGGCATCTGATTCCGAAATTGCATAAAAATGAAGATACAGTATCTGTCTCGAGATATGGAAAAGGCTATACTTGAAGCCTCTGATTATTATGCTGTTATATGCGTAACTGGACCTCGTCAGTCGGGCAAAAGCACACTATTGAAGCATCTTTTTCCCAATTATGTCGAATATAGCTTGAAAGATATGCATGTGCGCGAGTTTGCGATGAATGATCCCGTGGCCTTTCTCAACCAAACCACGGAAGGTATGTTTCTTGACGAGATACAGAAAGCCCCTGTGCTGATGGAATACATTCAAGGCATCGTTGACCACGACCCCAATCGCAAGTTCCTTTTGACGGGAAGTTCCAACTTTGAGGTGATGAAAGGCGTTTCCGAGTCGCTGGCTGGTCGTGCTGGTGTCTTTGAACTGTTGCCGATGACTTTGGCCGAGACCGAAGACACCCGAAACGATACCGACCTGTCGCGTCTTTTGTACGATGGCCTTTATCCGGCGGTGGCCGCTGGCAAAAACACAGCGAGGATGTTTTATCCGTCATACGTGAAAACTTATATCGAGAAAGATGTTCGTGACCTGCTGAAGATTCAAGACCAAATGCAGTTCATGCGGTTTATGAAGTTATGCGCGGCGCGTATAGGTTCCATTTTTGTCGCCACGGAACTTGCTTCGGAAGTCGGCGTCGACTCGAAAACAATCACGCGCTGGCTTTCGGTGCTGCAAGCCTCGTACCTTGTCACTCTGTTACCACCGTATTATGAAAACATTTCAAAACGGTTAGTGAAAAGTCCGAAACTCTACTTCAACGACACGGGATTGGCCTGTTACCTGCTTGACATAGAATCGCCCAAACAACTCGACCGCGACAAGATGCGTGGCGCTTTGTTTGAAAACATGATTGTCATGGAAGTGATCAAGCACCGTTATAACCAAGGATTGGAAGGTGGCGTTTATTTTTACCGCGATTCCAACCAAAACGAGGTCGATATTCTGCTCAAACAAGAAGGCGAAATCACGGCAATAGAGGTGAAATCATCGATGACTTATCATCCCTCGTTTGAAAAAAGCCTGAAACAAGTTGCGGAATGGGTGGAAACGCCTGTCACGAAAAGGGCTATCGTCTA
>CACXQO010000282.1 GCA_902769815.1 uncultured Bacteroidia bacterium
CTTCTTGGTGTGGATATTTTTCCGTACCTTTGCAAAAATTTTAAGACAAGATGGACAAAATCGGATTAACCTACAATACTGAGAAAGAGCAGATTGTGATTCCCGAATACGGCCGCTGCATTCAGGAAATGATCAAGAAACTGCCCGAAATCGAAGACCGGCAGCAGCGCACCGAGGCCGCCAAATACATCATCAGCGTGATGGTGCAGATGAACCCGAACATCAGGCAGTCGAGTGACTTCGAGCACAAACTTTGGGACCACCTCTACATGATTTCGGGCTACAACCTCGACGTGGAAAGTCCCTATGCACCCCCCACCCCTTTGGCACAACAGAAAAAACCCCAACATATTGGCTACCAAAACAATGACATCAAATACGGTCACTATGGCCAATACCTTATCAAGATGATTGAGGCCGCCTCGAAGGAAGAGAACGACGAAGTGCGCGAGGCCCTCGCCTACTCGCTGGCTGGCCAAATGAAACGCAATTATATCGAGTGGAACAAGAGCGTGGTGAACGACCAAGTCATCCTCGACGACCTGAAAAACATATCCAAAGGGCGACTCGTCATCGGCGAAATATCGAAACAGAACCAGAACGGCGACATCCTCGGCAAAATCAGGCAAAAGCCCCAACAGCAGCAGCAACAGCAAGGCAAGAAGAAGAAAAAGAAGGTGCCGAACCTGAAGGCCAACATGAACAACCCGAACAACCCGGCGTATAAGCTGAGGATGCAACAGATGGGAAAGGTGTAGTTTGGCTCTAAGCTGTAAGCCATAAGCAACTTACAGCTAAAGCTCAAAGCTCAAAAACACGGTTCAAACAAGCTTACTGCTTATTGCTTACTGCTTAAAGCTCAAAAAAATATGGCATCACTAAAGATAAAAGGCGGCAACACGCTTCATGGCGAAATCACGCCGCAAGGCGCGAAAAACGAGGCCATGCAAATCCTTTGTGCCTGCCTGCTTACCGACGAGAAAGTCACCATCCACAACCTGCCCGACATCCTTGACATCAACAACCTGATTGCCCTGCTTGAAGGCATGGGCGTGAGCGTGGAACGCCCGACACGGCACGACATCACCCTGCAAGCCAAATCGCTCAACTTCAACTACTTCAACGAAGCAGCCTACCAACAGACCGCCTCGAAACTGCGCGGCAGCGTGATGATGACCGGCCCGATGCTGGCCCGCTTCGGCAAGGCCTTCATGCCCAAGCCCGGCGGCGACAAAATCGGTCGGCGCAGGTTGGACACACATGTCATCGGATTGCAGAAACTCGGTGCCATCTTCGACTTCGACACCTACCAAGTCGGGGTGCAAAAAGGCGGACTGAAAGGCTGCTACATGCTCCTTGACGAAGCCTCCGTCACTGGCACCGCCAACATCGTCATGGCCGCCGTGATGGCCCAAGGTACCACCACGATTTTCAATGCCGCTTGCGAGCCTTATTTGGTGCAACTCTGCACCATGCTCAACAACATGGGTGCCGACATCAAAGGCGTGGGTTCCAACCTCTTGACCATCAACGGAGTAAGCCGATTGCACGGCACGGAACACACTTTGCTCGCCGACATGATTGAGGTAGGCAGCTTCATCGGCATGGCCGCCATGACGGACAGCGAAATCACCATAAAGAACGCTGGAATACAACAACTTGGCATCATCCCTGATGTTTTCCGCCGCTTAGGAATCCAAATGGAATACCGTGGCGACGACATCTTCATTCCCGCGCAGGAGCATTACGAGGTGCAGACCTTCATGGACGGCAGCATCCTCACCGTGGCCGATGCGCCCTGGCCCGGCTTCACGCCCGACCTCATCAGCATCGTTTTGGTGGTGGCCACCCAAGCCAAAGGCACCGTGCTCATCCACCAGAAGATGTTCGAGAGCCGCCTGTTCTTCGTCGATAAGCTCATCGACATGGGCGCGCAAATCATCCTCTGCGACCCGCACCGCGCCAACGTCATCGGCCTCGACCACCATCACGCCCTTCGCGGCATCCGCATGGCCTCGCCCGACATCCGCGCCGGCGTCGCCCTGCTCATCGCCGCCCTCTCCGCCGACGGCACCAGCATCATCGACAACAGCGACCAAATCGAGCGCGGGTATCAGTATATCGACCAAAGATTGAACGCTTTGGGAGCGGAGATTCAACGCCTCTAAGCCAACGCTTTCCCTTCCCCTGCCATTTTGTCAAAACCCGACGTTTGGCAAAGGTTTTGATATGGCTTGCGGCAAAATGAAAAAATAGTAAAAACAACACATATCATGGAAGAAAACGAAAACGTTAAGAATCAGGACAATGCCTTGAAAGACACCGTCAATCCCGACATGGAGAACAAGCAAGAACCCGCCGAAGAGCAAACCGCAAACGAGAAAAAGGAAGAAGCCGCTGACAAGGTTTCGGACAAAAAGTCAAAGCGGTTCAAGATCCGTCATGCGGCTGAAAAGGCTTTGGAAGAGGAAAAAGCCAAGTATGCCGAACTGAACGACAAATACTTGCGACTGTTCTCGGAGTTCGACAACCACCGCAAGCGCACGGCCAAGGAAAAACTCGACCTGATGGCCACGGCTTCGGAGAACGTCATCAAGGACATTTTGCCCGTGCTTGACGACTTCGAGCGTGCCTTGCAAAACATGGAAAAGAACGGCAACGAGGCCGACCTGCAAGGCGTCACCTTGATTTTCAACAAATTGAAAGACACCTTGAAGAAGAAAGGCTTGGAGGAAATCGAGGCAATGAACGCCGAGTTTAACACCGACGAGCATGAGGCCCTCACTATGATTCCCGCTCCTGAAGAGGACAAGAAGGGCAAGGTTTTGGATGTCATCCAGAAAGGTTACAAGCTGAATGGCAAGGTGATTCGCTTCGCGAGAGTCGTCGTCGGAAATTGATTTTTTGGTATCGCTTCGCGAGAAATCCCTCAAAAATCAAAATAAAAATCATTCAAAAATCATTTTTGAAAGATTTCTTGCCGCAGGCAATCCCAAAGAAAAATAAATGATTTTTGAAAGATTTCTTGCCGCAGGCAATCCCGATAAAAGAAAAAGGAGAGTAAAACATGGCAGACAAACAAAAAAGAGATTACTACGAGGTGCTTGGGGTGAACAAAAACTCCACGCCCGACGAGATAAAGAGCGCGTACCGCAAGGCCGCGCTCAAATGGCACCCCGACAAGTGGGTGAACGGCACCGATGCCGAGAAAAAGACCGCCGAGGAGAACTTCAAGGAAGCCTCGGAGGCCTATTCCGTGTTGAGCGATGCCAACAAGAAGGCGCGGCTCGGCAGGCGGCGGCTTCGGTGGTTTCGCCGACTTCGACCTGAACGACATCCTTAACAGCGTGTTCGGGCGCGGCTTCGACTTCGGTGGTGGTCGCGGTGGCTTCAGTTTCAGCAGTTTTGGTGGAGGTGGCGGTCGTGGCGGCACGGTCAAGCAGCGCGGCTCCAACCTGCGCGTGAAGGTGAAACTCAACCTGACTGAGATTGCCCACGGTGCAAAGAAAAAAATCAAGGTCAGCAAATACGTGACCTGCACGCATTGCCACGGCAGCGGCTCCGAGGACGGCTCCACCGAAACCTGCCCAACCTGCCACGGTCGCGGTCAGGTGGTGCAAACCGTCAACTCCTTCTTTGGCCAGATGCAGACCGCTTCGGTATGCCCCACTTGCGGCGGACAAGGTACCGTCATCAAGAAGAAATGCACCCACTGCGGCGGTGAAGGCATTATGAAAGGCGAGGAAATCATCGACATCGACATCCCTGCCGGCGTGGGTGAAGGAATGCAACTCACCGTGCGAGGCAAGGGCAACGCCGGTCCGCACAACGGCATCAACGGC
>CACXQO010000283.1 GCA_902769815.1 uncultured Bacteroidia bacterium
CAACTATGTCATCAACCAGGCCAAGAGCCTACTGATGAACGGCCACAACATCAGCGAGACTTCTCGAATCCTCGGCTTCGATTTTCCCCATCATTTCACTCGCCTCTTCAAAAAGATGACTGGCCTCACGCCCAGCGAATATTTGGGGAAATAGTTTGATTATTAGTTTATCCCTTCTTGATTTCCCTAACCACCCGCGCCGGACTCCCCGCCACGACCATATTGTCGGGCACATCCTTAGTGACCACGCTTCCCGCTGCCACGATGGCGTTCTCGCCGATGGTGACACCCGCCAATACCGTGACATTGGCTCCAAGCCAAGCGTTGCGTTTCACGACGATGGGTTTGGTCAGCAGCGAATGGCGCGTCTCGGGGCTTTCGGGATGGTATTCCGTGGCCAACACACATTGCGGCCCAATGAAAACGTCGTCCTCAATGGTGATGCCACCCAAGGCGAGGAAAGTGCAGCCGAAATTGACGAAACAGTCGCGCCCGAAGGTGGTCTTCTTGCCATAGTTGATATGGAACGGCGTGAAAATGCGGAGGGTCTCGTCGATTTCAGAACCTGTGATTTGCCGCATATAGTCACGCACTTCGGCTTCGGTATGGTAGCCCGTGTTCATCTCCGCTGCGAGGCGCATCGTGCACTGCACATCGGTGTAGAGGTCGTCGCTGCCGACATAGTCTTTTCCTGTGGGGGTGGTGTTCATAAGTGGTTTACTTATAATGTTTTACCTAATGAAATTAGTGTATCTCACCACTTCCTTTTCGGGCAATCCGTTGCGCTCGCGCTCGGCGGCGATGGCGCGGATGAGGAAGGCCATATTGCGACCCAAGATGCGCATAATCTGCACGCCTTCTTCGTCTTGCATCACGTCTTCGGGCGTGTGACCGTGAACCATATTCCAATAGCGGCTGCTCGCGATGGGCATCTCGCTGATGGTGAAATACTTGTTAAGCCGGTCGAAAGCGGCTGTGGTACCGCCACGTCGTGCCGAAACGACTGCCGCGCCCACTTTCATCCGCTTGTCGAACGGAGTGCTGAAAAACAGACGGTCAAGTAGGTTGGTGAGCGTTCCGTTGGGACCGGCGTAATATACTGGCGAGCCGACCACAAGGCCGTCGGCATGTTCGAATTTGGGTGCCACTTCGTTCACCATATCGTTGAACACACAATGCCCCAATTCGGCGCATTTGCCGCAGGCGATGCAGCCACGGATATCTTTGTTCCCGATGTGGACGATTTCGGTTTCTATGCCGTTTTTCTGTAATTCTTCCGCCACAATGTTCAAGGCGGTGAAGGTGCAGCCGTTGGCGTGTGGGCTGCCGTTGATTAACAAGACTTTCATTTTCTTATGTATTATCTTTTTGTATCGTACTATATACCTGATTTGTCATTGGAACACGCAGTTTCTATAGAATCTTGTTTATATTCCAAAATCTCTGCCTTGGGTTTTCGTGCAAACAATTTGGCAAGAAAGATGCACATGGCATATACTATCGATGGCAGTAGCACAATAACAACAAAAGTCATCAAATCAATGTTTACTTGCGACAAATCAAGATTTATACCAAAGAACAAAGGCGCCCCACAAGCCAAAGGGAACAGCCCTAAATCTCTTAAACTATTGTGAAAAGGAATCAACCATATAGCACCATTATTAACCATTAGCACCAAAGGACAAAACCAAATATACCAATTGCGTTGAGCCTTTTCGTACACATAATGTGCAGCTATTCCGGGGATTACCATGGTGAAAATGCTTACGAAAACCATAAACCTCGGAATTGTTCCTTCTGACAATTCATCATTGAAGAAAAAGTTGTCGTTGAGAATGTACGCTATCAGATAGCCCAAAAAGATATATGCCAAATAGACAATCATAAAAGCCCAAAAGAAGGGTATTTTATTTCCAATGAAATTTTTCTTGGTCATACGAGAAACCGTTTGTTTTAAAAACGGATTAAGCACTTTTTTATTGTTTAGCTACAGAACCGTTGAAGGTGCTTTCGCCCGAATTGCGGATTTCACCTTAGAATATTTCTCTATCCCAAAGCATTTTCAGGAAGTCGAGCACATAGATGAGCTCCTTGTCGTCGGATTTGCGGGTGATTGGGTCAAATCTATTAAATTCGGGAGTGTACTCCCGATTTTTATAAGAAATTCGGGAGTATGGTCACGAATTTTGCAACTTTTTTACGGTGCAAAAATAATAAACAAATCAATTAGTCAATGAACAAAATGAAATATTTTGGCATTGATTATTGCAATGGGCAAGTTTTATTCTTCCTTTGCATTAGGCACCGCAAAAATGACCGTCAGCACGCCGATGGCACCGACGATGGGCACAATGATGCGAGCCACCGAGCCTTTAGGGATAAAAACAAAAGTGGAAAGCAGCACCATTGCCACCATAATGTCACAAGCCCAGGCTTTTTGCGCAAAGGTCATCCCGCCGCGACGACGATAACTGCGGATGTAAGTCCCTAACCACGACTGCAAAAGCCACTCCTGTAGCCGCGGCGAAGACCGGTAGAAGAGCCACGAGGCCAGCAGCAGGAAAGGCGTGGTGGGCAATCCCGGCACCACCACACCTAAAGCGCCAAGGCCAACGCAAAGCAAGCCTAAAGATATGAAGGCAATGCGTTTCACAATTCCCTTAAGCCGTCATACACATTTCAAAAATCCTCTCCACGTCGGCCTGTTGCAGTGGCTTGAATCCGGGCAAAGTGCCTCCACTGACGGCTTTCTTGGCCATCACCCCGAAATGGGTGCGGTCGATGCCCACCTCGGGGAAGGTGCGCTTCAGTTGCAAGGTGTTGAAAAGGAAATCGCTCAACTTGTCGATGGCTTGACGGGCGATGTCCATCGGAGGCAAAGTCGGGTCGATGCCGAAGACATTAGTTCCGAATTGAACGTATTTTGACACGGTGGTTTCGTCGAGGCAATACTCCATCCAACGCGGGGTGAGGATGGCGAGGCCGAGGCCGTGGGTGATGTCGTAGAAGGCCGACAGCTCGTGTTCCATCGGGTGGCAACTCCAAGCCTTGCGTTTGCCGCCGTTCACGAAGCCGTTGATGGCCCACGAGGAAGCCCACATCAGATTGGCGCGAGCCTCGTAATTATCAGGCTCTCGCATTGCAATGGGAGTGTAGCGGATGACAGTCTTCATCAGGCCCTCCATAAAGCAATCGAGCATATAAAGGTCCTGGTCCATATTGAAATAGACCTCAAAGAGGTGCGACAGGATGTCGTCAAGCCGCCCGATTTTGTCGTTGGTTTCGGGGTTGCTGATGACGGCAGCCGTGTCCATCTCCGAGCCTGTGGCCGAAAGGGTCAGGATGCTGACGATGGGCAAGGCACGCTCGATGGGTACACGTTTGCTGAGGTCGAGGAAGTCCCACGGGTCGTGATCGACACAGGCACCTGCGGCCATAATCTTGGTGGCGTCGATGGTGGATCCGCCGCCCACAGCCAACAGCACGTCGATGTGGTGTTCCTTACACATTTTTGCACCTTTCCTGACGGAATCGATGCGTGGGTTAGGCTCGATGCCCGAGAGTTCAAACAACTCGAGTCCAGCTTCTTTTGTTTCTTTTACCACACGGTCATACAGTCCCATTTTCTTGATGGAGCCGCCGCCGTAGGTCATCAGCACGCGGGTGCCGTATTTCTTGAGTTCTGCGCCAAGGTGTTTCAGTTGGTCGCGCCCGAAGTAGATTCTTACGGGAATGTCGTAGATGAAGTCGTTGATCATAGTGTTTGTGTTTTGTTTGCCATATCCATTAAAATGCTTACATTTGAGGTTACAAAAATACAAAATTCGCAATCCACGCCGCGTTGAATAGTGAGTTTTTTATATCGCAAGCGATCGCAAGCGATGTTCTGAAAAGAAATCTATATAAGAGATCAATGCTTCAATTTCAAGACAAGGTATTCAGATTGAGAGCCTATACGGAACTTTCCGCCCCAGATGCCTAACTCTGAAGTGACGTAATAATGAGTGTTTCCGCGCTGATAGGCACCGTAAGCCTTTTCGTACAGAATGTCTGTAATCCAGTTGGCAGGCCATATTTGGCCGTGATGCGTGTGTCCGCTAAACTGGAAATCGATACCGCACCGTTCCGCTTCTTCCAAGTGATAGGGCTGATGGTCGAGGAGGATGGTGAACAGCGTGTCGGTCGGGGCCAAATCAGACAGCGCACGGCGCGAAGCATTGCTCCTGTCGTCGCGCCCGACAATCCGAATCCCTGATGCCACGACAGAACTATCGCGCAGCAAGCACATTCCGGCATCCTCATAGAAGGCGAGCGAGGATTCCAAGCCGGCAATATACTCGTGGTTTCCCAAAGCTGCATAAACAGGGGCATTGAGGTCGCGGAACTCCTCGTCGAGCCTCCATTCCCTGACGGGTCGGATGGCGCCGTCCAAAATGTCGCCGGCAAAAAGAACCAAGTCGGGGTGTTCCTCGTTCAAGAGTCGAACCCATCGTTGCAGTTCCGCTTTGCGGTTGTGATAACCTATGTGCAGGTCGCTGGCAAGCACAATCGTGAGCGGCTTTTGCAACGGCTTTTCCGTCTTGATTTCAAGCACTTCGCGATGCTTGTGAGGGTAGTGGAGTCCGCCATACAGCAACAATATCGCAATGATGCCAAGCACGGTGCAGGTGCCCGCCACCGAATGTTTCAGAAAACTTTCAGGCACCCAATGCAACAGCCGGCCCAATCCCAAAGCCAGAAAGATTAGCAGCGCATAGAGGAAGAAAATCATCCAAGAGGTGCCAATCTCATAGGTGACAGTGGCCACGCCTATGGGCAGCTTGTTACCTAACCCATAGTGCAGAAAAACGCAGGCGAAGCAGAGAAGATACAATGCTACGGCCAAGGTCTTTCCCAAAGGGGAAAGCGGCAAAATGAGCCACAAACGCCAACTGGTATAGGCAATGCAGGAGAGCAGAAAAAGAGGAATTAGGATAAGCATAACATTCAGTAACTTTGGGTTCAACAGATTTGGATTCGGACAATTTGCTCATTGTCATTTC
>CACXQO010000284.1 GCA_902769815.1 uncultured Bacteroidia bacterium
AATCGCGCAGATGTTGGGCGATTACGAGAACGATATGCACACGGGTATGGACATCAAGGCGGTGAGCGAGGAGATTTACAAATACACTTTCGGCTATCCCTTCCTCGTGAGCAAACTCTGCAAGGTGATTGACGAGGAATTGGACCAAAACTGGACCGTTGAGGGCGTGCAAGAGGCCACAAAACAGACTATTTTGGAAAAAAACACGCTGTTCACGAGCCTCACCAAGAGCCTTGAGGAATATCCCGAACTGAAACGTTTCATCTATTCCATCTCCATCTTGGGCGACACGGTGACCTACGACATCAATAATCCCGTGATGGATTTTGCCACAATGTTCAGTATCATCAAGTACGACGCCAACCGCAAAGTCAGGATCCATAACATCATTTTTGAGGAGGTGTTGAACAACTATTTCATTGCAGAGCAGAGCATCGCCGATATGGGCAAACTGAGGCTGCAATACAATTATGTGAAGGATGATGTGCTGGATATGGAGATGGTTGTCAGGCGTTTCGCGGATTTGATGCACGAGGAGTACCGCGAGAGCACGGTGCCTTTCCTTGAGCGCGAAGGCCGTTTGCTGTTCCTCACTTTCCTCAAGCCCGTCATCAACGGAACGGGATTCTATTATGTTGAGCCTCAGACCCGCGACAACCGCCGAATGGATTTGGTGGTCACATACGGCAAAAAGGAGTTCATCGTTGAACTGAAAATCTGGCACGGCGACAAATACGAGCAGTCAGGACGCGACCAACTCTCTGAATACCTTGCCGTTAAAGGATTGGAGGAAGGCTATTTGGTGACTTTCGACTTCTCGAAAAACAAAGTCGAGTCCGAACCCCATTGGATTGAACACAACGGAAAACGGCTTTTTGAAGCCATCATTTAGTTCAACTCAAACTCCTAACCCGAAACTCCCAACTCCTAACTGAGAACAAACTGCATCGTGCTACGGCTGCTTTGCTTCACCAAAATCTTTTTCCCCTTGATGAAGTCGTTTTCCAAGCCGTCTTGGTAGTGGCGGATGGTGAACAATTGCAGGCCGTCATTGTACTTGATGCTGAAATCGTCGTTGAGGCAAGCCATTAGTTGATTGAGTTTGTTCTTGTCGCTGTCGAAGCAGAACGAGAGCATCAAAGCCGAGGTTTGGATCATATTGGCGTGGATGTTCAGTTCTACGCAAATGGAGAAGATGGTCTTCAGGTTGTGTTCGTCCATAAAGGAGAAGTCGCGGGGCGAGATGCTGACCAGCGTTTGGTTGTCCTTTATTATATAAGAAGGTATGTTCTCGTCGTCTTTGCGCCTTGTGCCATCGATGATGGTCGGCTCGTGGTCGGGGTGGAGGAACGATTGCACTTTCAGCGTTATTCCCTTGTTTTGCAGCGGCTTGATGGTCTTTGGGTGAATGATGGTCGCGCCGTAGAAGGCCAATTCGATGGCTTCGGAGTAGGGGATATGCGGCAGTTGAACCGTGTCGGCGAAGCGTTTCGGGTCGGCGTTGAGCAGGCCGTCCACATCCTTCCAAATGGTCACTTCCTCGGCATCAAGGCAGTTGGCGAAGATGGCGGCGGTGAAGTCGGAGCCTTCGCGCCCAAGGGTGACGCTGTGCTTGCCATCGGCAGTGCCACCGATGAAACCTTGCGTCAGGCACACGATACCCCGAATATGCTCATCATTCAGTTTGCTGATTTTCAGTCTCGTTTCGTCCCAATCTGGGTTGGCGGCGCGGTAGTGGGCCTCATCCTCGGCGATGACATATTTTCGGGCATCAAGCCAGCGCGTGGGGATGTCGCATTTGCTGAGGTATTCGTGGATGATGCTGGTCGAAATCAGTTCGCCGTAGCAAACGGTTTGGTCGTATTGGTAGTCGTAGGGTGCATCGGTCTTTTGTAGTTTCTCCCAAAGTTCGATGAAAAGGCCCGCTATGTTCTCCCCAAATTCAGGGTTGGCATCCTCGCCGAAGAGGTTTTGGATAATGCCGTCGTGGTAGGCGATGACCTCGTGCAGGGCTTCCATACCGAGGTTGCCGTCGTGTTCGCGGAAGTCGGCCAAAACCTTCTCTAACATATTGGTAGTCTTGCCCATAGCCGAAACCACCAACAGAATGTCCTCGTCCTTATGTTGGCCCACAATGTCAGCCAAATTGTGCACAGCCTCGGCATCCTTCACCGACGCGCCACCGAATTTATAGATTTTTTTGATCATAGTTCTATATCGCAGCAATAACTCCTAATCAGAACGCTTTTTCGTATCGCGCTTTCTTAACCAAGCACGAAGGTCGTTGCTTGTCAGACCTAAATTGCGCAAATTATTCCTAATGATAAACTCTGGGATAGGGTCAATATGAGTCTGAAAAACAACAGGACGCATTATCCCAGCTTTCGACCATTTTTCATGGCCAGTATTGCCAGACTCCACTTTTCCGCATCCTTTGTCGGCAAGGAAATGCCTGAAGTCTTCAATGCTGATGTTGCCAATCCTATAGGTATTCATGACGGCATCGCGCAGGTCTTGTTCACATTCGTTTTCTTGTACGACTTCATAACGAGTTTCCGAAGTTGCTCGTTCATGCCTAACATATCCGACAATTCTGGCTCATTACCTTTCAACTTTCCTAATTTCCAGCCGTGCAAGGCAAGGTCGTTGCGAAGGGTGCCGTTGCGAAGTTGCTCGTTGAGATAATCTGCGAGCATATAGTCGAAATCGGAACGGGCGCTTTCCTCGGTCAGGTCGTAACCCGACAGGTCGAGTGAGGGACAATAAGCAATATAGGTGTCGCCTTCCTTGAAAACAAACAGCGAAACACTGATTTCAATGCCTCCCCTCTTGAAACAGATGTAGTTGATGTCCGTCATAACGATTGTTTTATGCTGCAAAAATAGCAAAAAACACTTCATTGTTTTGTAAGTGTAGCCTTTTTCCCGAAAATAATCACCCATCTTTTTCATTTCATTTGGAAAAATGACTACTTTTGCACCCATAAACAACAAAACCCACAACATACGAAAGAATAGAAAACTAACACATAAAAATATAAGCAAGGGCTGACGCTCTTATTCTCCTTCTTCGAAATCTGGTACGTTTCATCAGTGAGATTAAGTTTGCGGAAGTTCTCGCCCCCGGGCGAGGATTGTTTCCAACTTATTTACTGAGAAGGTTTACCAGAGCCTGAAGAAGAAATAAGCTAATCTCAAAGGACAATTCCGCCCTCTTTCGTAAGGCCAAATTTCCTCGCTTTTGATGATTGAAAAAAATTATTTTATTTGTTATGCTGGTCGGCAGTGTTTTGTCGACATTTGCACAAAGTAATGTAGAGCACATCTACATCACAGACCTTCCGAGTTCCATTGAGACCTGTTTCGACAATGGCACGACTTACTACATCTATGCAGAAGACAATTGTGACTTCTTTATCTTTCACCGCAACGAAATGGTATTTGAGTGCATAAGTCCTATAATCATAGATCAAAGTAACGGATACAATATCACTATCACATACGATGGCTGCAATTTCTCACACACCTTCAGCATCAAATACGGCCGTTCACTACCAAATGCATTTACAAAGACTGTATGGAAGCTCAAAGACGAGACCGTAACGTTATCCGCAGTTGAGATTGACTCTGTTGATTATTATCACTACAAATGGGTACATGGCACTGATACCATATCCACCAATCCAATAATTTATGTCGATGAACCAGATGCTTATGATTGTATAATTTACAATGGATGTGGCTTGACTACGCGAACTTTTGTATTCCGTGACAAGGTGGAACTTTACCGGGCCACGGTAGATTTGGAGACCAACCTTAACAAGGCTACATGGCAAACCACACCCGAACAAGCCGAATACATCAATGAAGTGAATGTTTATCGAGACGGGCTGCTTGTAGGAACTGCACCTTACGAACAAGGTTATTTTTTGGACAACATTGGTAGCGACAACGCCGCCAGAAACTACCACCTTGTGGCAGTCACCACCGAAGGAGAGGAAAGCCCTGTCAGTTACCAGAAAGGTACCATCCACACCACTTACTATGAGGACGTGAACAGCAACCTCAACATGACTTGGAATATCCCATACGTGGAGGAAGGCGCTAATGGAACGCTTACCTATTTCCAAATCTGCAAATACGACCCCAGCACGGGCGAAATCACCGTGGTTGACCAAGTCAACTCGTCCATCACCGACTACACCTGCGGTGTGAACCAGTTCGATGGAGGCTATGCTGTCATCGCTGCCGTGTTTAACGATGGCAAGGGCGTGGAAGAATTGTCTTTCTCCAACCTTACCACCGAAATTCTTGGCATTGAGGAGGACGGCCCTTCGACAGGCTCAAGAGCCTTTACCGTTTATCCCAATCCCGCCAAAGACAGCGTGACCATTGAAGGCACGGGCAAGGCAATCATCACAAATGCCCTTGGGCAGGCCATTCTCACGAAAGAAATAGATGGCAAGGCAACTATTGAATTGCCGCGAGGGATGTATTTCGTGAAAATGAATGGCGTGATGCGGAAAATCGTGGTGGAATAGTTTTTTTGGCACGCAGAAATCGCAGAATCTTATGAATCGCAATGCGACGTAGTTTTGTCCGGTAGGTTCTGCGTATTCTGCGATTTCTGCATGAGAAATCATCATCCGGCAGGTTCTGCGTATTCTGCGATTTCTGCGTGAGACAAATCCATCCTCGTCCTACGGGTCGGGGATTTTTTTTATCATTGAAAACCAGCAATCTATCCGACAGCAAACGACAACAAACGACTGCTGTCGACTACAAACGTTTAATCAACGGCTTTTTCTTGGGGGATGGTGTTTCTTTGCACTGAGAAAAACGAACATGTTATGACAGACAAGAAACCATTCGACAAAGAACATCCGACCAAAATTCCTTTTGAGGAATTAATCAAATTGATTAACCAGAAGTGCGACTACAAATTTGCCATCGTCGACAATGAGGTTGACGAGGAATTGATTGCTTTGGCCAAAAAGGAAGGTGTTGACTTGAAGGGCTACAAACATGTGATTGAAATTTCTGGAATACGACACTCGGAAAAACGGCATGGTAAGCAAAGTAAAGACCGTGAACCGTTGTCAATTGAGGATTATTTGCTTGTTCCATTCATTATTCGAAATAGGGACAAGGTAAGTGTCTCAACATCAAAATCGAAGCGTCACAAAATGAATTTGTTGGTATATGAGAAACAGATTGGATTAAACTATTACTATGTAGAAGAGATACGGACAGGAAATAAGAGTTTGGCATTCCAAACCATGTACAAACGGGCAACAAAAAACCCCTCTGAGGAGGGGTTGTAGGTGTTATCGCGGAGGGTGCATCCTTGCGGCCGCCCCTTTACGTCTTGATAGTCAATTCATTTTTCGTTCCGTGTCCGCGACCAACTGCCTGCAAAATTACAACTTTTTTCAAAACCGTAACCCTGTCACTACAATAATTTAATTAAATAGGAGTTATTCAACCTGACAGCCGCAACTTTTGCACGCTTTTTGACGGGCCGAAAAGCCCCGAAGGGGCGACCCGATGTCATCGGGGAATTCATTCCTCGCGCCAACAAACAACGACTAAACAATCAAACAATCAACATAAAATGATAGAGACTGACATTCGTGAACTGAACGAAAAAATCCAACGAGAGAGCCAATTAAGACTTTTGATCGGCCTGTTGGCCAACGGACACATTCTGCTTGAAGGTGTGCCGGGATTGGCCAAGACTTTGGCTATCAAGTCGATGGCGAGTGCCATTGATGCCGACTTCGCCCGTATCCAATTCACCCCCGACCTGCTGCCCGCCGACCTTATCGGTACGCTGATTTACAGCCAAAAGAAGGAGGAATTTGTGGTGCGTCGCGGCCCCATTTTCGCCAACTTCGTGCTGGCTGATGAAATCAACCGCTCGCCCGCCAAGGTGCAGAGCGCACTTCTCGAAGCCATGCAGGAGCATCAGGTGACCATCGGCGACGAGACCTTCAAACTGCCGGATCCGTTCCTCGTGATGGCTACGCAAAACCCCATCGAGCAAGAAGGAACTTATCCGCTGCCCGAAGCCCAAGTGGACCGTTTCATGCTGAAGGTGATTATCAACTATCCCAAGAAAGACGAGGAGAAACTTATTCTGCGTCAGAACATTGCGAGTGCCGGAGCGAAAATCAACGCTGTGGTGAAGCCCGACGACATCATCCGCGCCCGCGAAGTGTGCCGCGAGATTTATTTGGACGAAAAGATTGAGAACTACATCACCGACATCGTCTTCGCTTCGCGTTATCCTTCGGATTACAAATTGAAGAAATTCGCCAACATGATCAGTTACGGCGGCTCGCCCCGTGCCACCATCAATTTGGCTTTGGCGGCCAAGGCCTACGCCTTCATCAAGCACCGTGGCTACGTCATCCCCGAGGACATCCGTGCCGTGGCTCCCGATGTGATGCGCCACCGTATCGGCCTGACCTACGAGGCTGAAGCCGAGAACATTACCACCGAAGAAATCATCAATGAAATATTAAACACCATCGAAGTGCCGTAAAAGTCCCGTAGGGACGACAGCGCAATAGGCAGGCGGTGTAAACCCCTGCCGATAACGAAATAGGCAGGTGGTGTAAACCCCTGCCGATAACGAAATAGGCAGGTGGTGTAAACCCCTGCCGATAACGAAATAGGATACAATAGATGGTATAAAATATGGAATCAACAGAAATATTCAAAAAAGTCCGCAAAATCGAAATCAAGACGCGAGGCCTCTCGAACCACATCTTCTCGGGGCAGTACCACAGCGCCTTCAAGGGGCGTGGCATGACCTTCAGCGAGGTGCGCGAATACGAGTACGGCGACGACATCCGCAACATCGACTGGAACGTCACCGCCCGTTTCAACCGGCCTTTCGTCAAGATTTTCGAGGAAGAGCGCGAGATGACGGTCATGTTGCTTATCGACGTGTCGGGGTCCAACGACTTCGGATCGCAAAGCCAGTCGAAGCGCGACCTGACTGCCGAGTTGGCTGCAGTTTTGGCGTTTTCTGCCATTCAGAACAACGACAAGGTCGGCGTGATTTTTTTCAGCAGCAAGATCGAGAAGTTTATCCCGCCCAAGAAAGGCAGTTCGCACATCCTGCGTATCATTCGCGAAATCGTTGATTTCAAGCCTGTTGAGCGCGGAACCGACATCGGCGAGGGCTTGCGTTTCCTCACTTCGGCCATCAAGCGGCGCACCACGGCCTTCCTGATCTCCGACTTCATGACGGACCAAAGTTTCGAGAAAGAGATGCAGATTTGCGCCAACAAGCACGATTTGGTCGCCTTGCGCATCACCGACCGCCGCGAGATGGACATCCCAAAGGTGGGCTTGGTGAAATTCCGCGATGCGGAAACGGGCAAGGAACGTTGGGTGGACACATCAAGCCGCGCGTGGCACGATGCTTACCAGCAGATGATTCATTACAAATCTGCTGAACTGAACCGCGAGTTTACCAAACACGGCATCGACAACTCGCTGATTTACACCGATGAAGACTATGTGAAACCTTTGATGCAACTCTTCAAGAAAAGGGAGGCAAGAAGATGAGAAAAACTGTTTTGTTTTTGATATTTGCATTGCTGGCCGCGACAGGCCTCAAGGCCCAAAACGTGGAGGTGGAAGGCAAAGTGAACGACAAGAACGTGCAAGTCGGCAAGCCCTTCACGCTCGATTTGAGCCTCAAGGTGCCCTACGGTTGGTTCGTGGAATGGAACGATTTCGCCATTGACACACTGTCGGAGCAAATCGACATCATCAAGCGCGGCAATGTGGAACGCACCGCTGATGCGGATAGCAATGTCATTGTGAAGCAACAACTTACGCTGATGACTTTCGATACAGGTCGTGTGGAACTGCCCGCTGTCGGCTTGACCTACGCCAAGTCATTCGACGACCCGATGCGCCTGCAAGCCTTCACGGAACCCATTGATTTATATGCAACTACGATGCTGGTGGACACATTGCAGCCCTACAAGCCTATCGTGGAGCCTATCGCCGCACCTGTTACGATGAAAGAGGTGTTTCCATGGCTTTTGGCAGTGTTATTGGTAGTTTTGATTGGCTTGGGCATTTGGTTCTTTGCCAAACGGCGTAAAACTAAAGTCGACGAGGAAGGCCATGTCGTCAAAGGCCCCGTGATTCCGCCTTACACCAAGGCCATCGATGATCTTAAACGCTTACGAGAGGAAAAAATGTGGCAGTCGGGCAAGGTGAAGGAGTATTTCTCCATGCTGACTGACATTGCGCGTGAGTACATAGAAGGTCAGTTTGGCGTGAACGCCGTCGAGATGACCACAGATGATATTATGGAGGAAATCAAGCCGCTGCATTTCTCGAAGGAAGCTTACGACAAACTGAAAGACACGATGGTAGTGGCTGATTTAGTGAAGTTTGCGAAATATTCGGCAACGGCATTGGAAAGCGACACTTGCCTGAACAACATGACCGACTTCGTGAACGAGAGTTATGCGCATTATCAACAGACATTGTCGCCATCTGCGTCCCATGACCGACTTCGTGAACGAGAGTTATGCGCATTATCAACAGACATTGTCGCCATCTGCGTCCCCGCAGATGAATGGTGCTGACAGCGGGACGCTGTCAGCGACAGTGGGAAAGGAGGCCAACCATGTTTGAAAACATTGAATTTGCAAATCCTAAACTGCTGTGGATCTTATTGTTGGTGCCGCTGTGCATCTTTTGGTACGTGTTGCGCCACAAGAAACAGGAAGCCTCGCTGAACTTCTCTGACCTGAAAGGAATGGCCAAATTGCCCAAGACTTGGAAAGCTTATCTGCGTCATCTGCTTTTTGCCTTGAAGATGGCGGCGATGGCCTTGCTCATCGTGGCCTTGGCGCGTCCGCAAAGTTCATCGACCAACTCGACTTCCAACATCGAGGGCATTGACATTGTGATGGCTATGGACGTTTCGGGTTCCATGCTGGCCCGCGACCTCAAGCCCGACCGCTTGACCGCCGCCAAGAACGTTGCTTCCGACTTCGTTCAAGGTCGTCCGGGCGACCGCATGGGCTTGGTCATCTTTTCGGGCGAAACCTTCACCCAAGTGCCGCTGACCACTGACCACGGCGTGATGCTCAACATGCTCGGCGAAATGAAAAACGGCCTCATCGACGACGGCACCGCCATAGGCGACGGACTGGCCACTGCCGTCAGCCGCCTGAAAGACAGCGAAGCCATATCGAAAGTCGTCATTCTGCTTACTGATGGTATGAACAATGCTGGTTCCGTCGACCCTTACACGGCTGCGGAGATTGCCAAACTTTATGGCATTCGAGTTTACACCATTGGTGTGGGCACTTACGGCACGGCACCAATGCCATTTCAAACTCCGTTTGGTGGCACGGTCATTCAACAGGTAAAGGTTGAAATCGACGAGAAACTGCTGACCACCATCGCCAACTCGACAGGCGGCAAGTATTTCCGTGCCACTTCCAATCAAAAACTGGACGAGATTTATTCGGAAATCGACAAGTTGGAACGTTCCAAGATTGAGGTGACGGAGTTTCGCCGCCTCCACGAGGAGTTCTATCCGCTCGTGGCATGGGCTTTGGCTTTGCTCCTGCTCGAATTCCTGTTGCGTAAGACTATTTTCAGAACTTTAACCGATTAAAGCCATGGAAAACGTATTGCGATTTGAACACCCTGAATACCTTTACGGACTGATAATCATTCCGTTACTGATATTGATTTACATTGCCTTCCGCATCGGGCAGAAGCGTCGTTTCGAGCGTTTCGCCCAAATCGGGATGCGTGAACAGTTGGTGCCGACTTATTCCACCCGTCGCGCCAATTTCAAATTCGTCATTTTCCTTCTCGTCATTGCCTGCTCGATTTTGGCTTTGGCCAACTTGCAGAGTGGCAGCAAGATGGAAGAGGTGAAGCGCGAAGGCATTGACCTTTATATTGCCGTCGACGTTTCCAATTCGATGAACGCTGAAGACATCGTGCCGAGCCGTATGGAACGCTCGAAACAGGCCATCAACAAACTCATTTCTGAGATGAAGGGCGACCGCATCGGCGTGATTGTCTTTGCTGACAAGGCCTTCGTTCAACTGCCTATCACCACTGACTACTCGGCAGCTCGAATGTTCCTTTCGACCATCAACACGAGCCTTGTGGCCTCGCAAGGTACGGCCATTGCTGAGGCTATCAATCTGGCACTCAAGTCGTTCCCCGATGAAGCGCACAGCCGTGCCATCGTCATCATTTCCGACGGTGAAGACCACGAGAACGATGCCGCCGTGAAAGCCGCACAAGAGGCCGCCAAACAAGGTGTGCATATTTATACTATAGGTATGGGCCTCGCCGACGGTGCGCCCATTCCGGAATACAACCAATATGGCCATCAAATTGGCTACCGCAAAGACCGCAACGGCAACACCATCATTACCCGCCTCGACGAGCAGATGTTGCAGAAGATTGCGGCAGCGGGCAACGGCATTTATGTCCGCGCCAGCAATTCCAATGTGGGTTTGGAGAAGATTTACGAAGACATCAACAAACTCGACAAGACCGAAATCGATGTCAAGGTTTTCACCGACTATGAGGATCAGTTCCAATGGTTTGTGGCGGCGGCCATCGTCCTTTTGCTGATGGAAATCTTCATTTCGTCGGGCAAACGTGGCTGGGAGAAGAAGTTTAACATTTTTGAGAAGAAAGATGAAAAGGTTTAGTAAATATCTAATAGTCATTGCTTTGCTGTGTTCCGCCCTCTCCGTTTCGGCGCAGAGCGATGAAAAGGCCATCCGCCGAGGCAACCGCAACTACAAAAGCGGCAACTACGAGCAGGCCATCGAGAATTACAGGAAAGCCTTGGAAATCAG
>CACXQO010000285.1 GCA_902769815.1 uncultured Bacteroidia bacterium
CAGCAACTCTATGAATCCGGAAAAATCACCTATATGCGTACCGACTCGGTCAACCTTTCGAGCCTCGCCCTCGGTATGGCCAAGAAGGAAATCACCGAAAACTACGGTGCGGAATATGTGAAAACCCGCCAATACCAAACCAAGACCAAGGGCGCGCAAGAGGCCCACGAAGCTATTCGCCCGACCTACTTGGACCAACACACCATCAAAGGCTCCGCCGACGAGCGCAAACTCTACGAACTGATTTGGAAGCGCACCATTGCTTCGCAAATGGCTGATGCTCAGATGGAAAGAACCAATGTAAACATCGGAATTTCAACCAACAACAGGCAGTTTGTGGCCACGGGTGAGGTCATTTTGTTCGACGGTTTCCTGAAAGTTTATATGGAAAGTTACGACGACGACCGCACCGAAGACACCGCCGCCATCCTGCCGCCCATCGAGATTGGCACCCTGCTCGACTTGGACAAGATGGAGGCCCAGCAACGCTTCACGCGCCATCCGCTGCGCTACACCGAGGCCAGCCTCGTGAAAAAGATGGAGGAATTGGGCATCGGGCGTCCTTCGACCTACGCGCCAACCATTTCCACCATCCAAAAACGCGAGTATGTGACCAAAGGCGACATCAAGGGCGAGCCGTTGAATTATCAAATCATCATCCTGAAAAGCAACAAGATAACCGATAAGACAGGCAAGGAGAATTATGGTGCCGAGAAGGGTAAACTGCTACCAACCGACATCGGGATTTTGGTGAACAAATTCCTGACCCAATACTTTGAAAGCATCATCGACTACAACTTCACCGCCAACGTGGAGAAAGAATTCGACAAGATTGCCGAAGGCCAACGCCAATGGAACGCGATGATCAGGGACTTCTACAAGGACTTCCACAAGCAGGTTATCTCCACCACGGAGACCTCGGGCAAGTTCAGCGGCGAGAAACTTCTCGGCCAAGACCCTGCCACGGGCAAGAATGTGTATGTGAAAGTCGGGCGTTTCGGTCCGGTGGCGCAAATCGGCGACACCGAATCGGAAGAGAAGCCCCGTTTTGCCGGCCTGAAGAAAGACATGAGCATCGAGAGCGTCACCTTGGAGGAGGTGCTGAAACTGTTCGACTTCCCGCGCATTCTCGGCGAGTTTGAGGGGAAGGAAATCACTGTGGCTGTAGGTCGTTTCGGGCCTTACATCCGCCACGCCAACAAGTTCTATAGCCTTGCCAAAACCGACAATCCTTCCCTCGTGGAATACGACCGCGCCGTCGAAATCATCAACGAGAAACGGCAAAAGGACTTGGACAACATCATCCTCACCTTCGACGAAGACCCCGACCTGCGCGTGATGAACGGCCGTTTTGGGCCATACATCGCCTACAAGAAAACCAACTACAAGATTCCGAAAGACACCAACCCCTCCACGCTGAGCCACAAAGACTGCATGGCCATCATGGAAGACCCCAAGAACGCGCCTAAGAAGAAGATGGTGAGGAAGAAATAATTAATTTGCGTTTGTCACTTGTTTTGACTATTTTTGCAGTGCCTAAGCATTAGGAAAAATTATGGATATTGCAAGAATCAATCAGCATAAGCAGACTTTTGACGAAATCATGCATTTCATCAAAAGCGATGATGGTCAGGAACAAGTGGAGATTTGGTTTGCGAGGGAGTTGCAACCTGTTTTAGGCTATGCCCGTTGGGAGAATTTCCTTGTGGCTATCAGCCGAGCCGTTGAATCCTGTAAAACGCAGAATATCAATGTAGATGACCATTTTCGTGAGGTCACGAAAATGGTCACTTTGGGAAGCGGATCGCAAAGAGAAATCACCGATTTCATGCTTACCCGATACGCCTGTTACCTGATTGCGCAGAATGGTGACCCGAAAAAGGAAGAAATTGCTTTCGCTCAGGGATATTTTGCATTGCAAACCCGTCGAGCCGAATTAATCGCGGAACATCTTAACCAACTATCACGATTGGAAACCCGCGAACGTTTGCGCACTTCCGAAAAACAACTGTCGCGCAACATCTATGAACGTGGTGTTGACGACAAAGGTTTTGGCAGAATCCGCTCGAAAGGCGATACTGCTTTGTTTGGTGGCAACACAACGGAAGACATGAAGAAACGCCTTGGCATCAAATCAAGCCGACCGTTGGCTGATTTTCTTCCCACACTGACTATTGCCGCAAAAAACCTTGCAACAGAAATGACCAACTACAATGTGGAACAAAAAGACTTGCAAGGCGAAATTTCCATCACACAAGAACATGTTCAAAACAATATCAGTGTTCGTCAGATGCTGGGACAAAGAGGCATCCGACCGGAAAACCTGCCAGTCGCCGAAGACATTAAGAAGGTGGAGCGTCGAGTGGCATGCCATGAAAAACAGATAGAAAAGACCTCTCCGAAACTGCCGAAAGAAGTTAAGGACGAGGGAGAACAATGATTATATTCCTTTTGCCATCTTAAATCTTGAATTTTAAATCTTAAATCGAATACAAAAAAATGGAGAAAAAAGACTTACTGAAAGACGTTGTCGAACATATCGACATCAAGAAGTACGACTCGACTGAATTGATCAATGCCATGCGCAAGATGTCATTCACCTCGCGCGACACGGCCCGCGCCGCCGACATCCTCTGCCAAATGATTGCAGAGAAGGACTGCACCAACATCCTCGGGTGCCAGCATCATCGACATGGACCTCTTCGAAGCCCTTGGCTACAAGCACTATATCGGCACGAAGGAAAACGTCATTCCCGATACCAAACTGCGCGAACTTTATATCGACCGCATCTATGATACCTTCATCGACGAAGAAGAGCTGCAAGCCTGCGACCAAGCCACTTGCGACGTGGCCGACACTTTAGAGTGCCGTCCCTACAGCAGCCGCGAATTCCTTTATGAGGTCGGCAAATGGCTGGCCAACGGTCATGGCGTGAAGAAAGAAAGCCTTATCCAAACCTGCTACGAGTGCGGTGTGCCGATCTTCTGCCCCGCTTTCAGCGACAGCAGCGCCGGTTTCGGCATCGGCAAGCACCAGTGGCTGCGCAAGAAAGCCGGCAAGCCTTACGTCAGCATCGACTCGGTGGCCGACTTCCTCGAACTCACCGAAATCAAAATGAACAGCCCTGAAAGCGGCCTGTTTATGGTCGGTGGCGGCACACCCAAGAACTTCGCCCAAGACACCGTCGTTTGCGCCGAAATCCTTGGCGTTGAGGTGCCTATGCACAAATACGCCATCCAAATCACCGTGGCCGATGTGCGTGACGGTGCCTGCTCATCGTCGACACTGCTCGAGGCTGGCTCGTGGGGCAAGGTGAGCGAGGAACTCCAGCAGATGGTCTATGCCGAAGGCACCACCGTCATCCCCGCCATCGTCAGTTACGCCTACCACAATGCACCGTGGAAAGACCGCGAGTATAAGAACTGGCAAAAACTTTATAAGTAATCAAATTTTCAGAATGCAGGTAAAGGCATAAAACGAGAACCTTTACTTGCATTCTTATAGTTTGCATCTGTCAATAGAACAACATGGAAGATTTTCTAAATAAAATCATTTGTGGAGATTGTTTGGAAGTAATGAAAAAACTTCCAGATAAGAGCGTTGATTTGGTTGTTACATCACCGCCTTACAATTTAAAGAATTCTACTGGAAATGGTATGAAATGTGGGAAAGGTGGTAAATGGTCAAATGCGGCTCTAATTGATGGATATGCAACTTATGATGATTGTATGCCATACGATGAGTATTGTGAATGGCAAAAACAGTGCTTGTCTGAAATGTGGCGCTTGTTAAATGAGAATGGTGCTATTTTTTATAATCACAAGTGGAGGGTCCAAAATGGCTTAATACAAGATAGACATGAAATAGTAGGTGGTTTTCCTGTTAGACAAATTATTATTTGGAGAAGGAAAGGAGGCATTAATTTTAATTCTGGGTATTTTCTTCCTACTTATGAAGTTATTTATTTGATAGCAAAGAAAGGGTTTTCTCTTGCGCCAAAAGCAAACCGATATGGTGATGTTTGGGAATTTACCCAAGAATTAAATAATAGTCATCCTGCTCCTTTTCCCGTAGCATTGATTGATAGAATTATCTCATCAACAAATAGTAAAGTGGTTTTAGACCCATTCATGGGTAGTGGCACTACTGCAGTAGTTGCCCAAGGTTTAAAAAGAGATTTTATTGGAATAGAAATAAGCAAAGAGTATTGTGACCTTGCAAATATACGACTTGAAAGAAATAAAATAGAATCTGAAGTAGCAAAGTTTCATCAACCAACATTATTCTGATTATTATGACAGCCAATCTACAACTAATTACAAAAGAAGAACTTATCACTAAATTCAAAGAGATAGAAGCGTTAGGATGGATTGAAAACAAAAGAAAAGGTAATGATGGTGCTGTTGGAAACACACTTGAAGATTTACTTGGTATTCCAGAAAACAATCTTCCAATTCCTAATGCTGCTGAATGGGAATTAAAAGCCCAAAGAGCAGAAACAACTTCATTACTAACTTTATGTCACATGGAGCCTTCTCCAAGAGCTGTAAAATTGGTTTCAGAGTTTCTTTTGCCAAATTATGGTTGGAAACATCAGGAAGCAGGAAAAAAATACCCTGAAACCGAAATGTCTTTTAGAATGACTCTTAACGGTAGCAATTTTACTGATAGAGGATTTAAAGTTCGCGTAAATGAGTTTGAAAAAAAAGTAGAAATCATCTTTGAAAGCAGCAAATGTGACGAACGCCATAAAGAATGGATTGATAGCGTTGACAAAAAGGTTGGATTAGGTTTATTATCAATAACTCCATATTGGGGTTTTAATGACTTATATGCTAAAGTTGGAACAAAACTCACAAATTGTTTTTACGTTCAAGCAGAAACCAAAAAGGAAAACAAGAAAGAGTTTTTTCATTACAACAAGGTTCTTATGCTTAAAGATATTGATAAATCAAAGTTTATTGATTGCATAAAACTGGGGAAAATCTATATAGATTTTGATGCAAGAACAGGTCATAATCACGGAACAAAATTCAGAATAAAACAAAACGACATTCCATTATTGTACAATCAAGTAACGACAATAATACCATAATCATGGACATCAGCACATTCCTTGAACCTATTTCTGAAAAATGTTTCAGTGTGGCGTTTCGGCCCGGAAAATTGACCTTGGGCGAAACCATCAGCATCTATCGGACTGAAGACAATTTCCCCGACCTTGAAGGCGTGGACTTGGCCATCATCGGTGTCAAGGAAGAACGCGGTGCCATCGACAACAAAGGCTGCGCCGATGGCGTTGATTACATACGCAAAGCACTCTACCAACTCTTCAACCACTGGCCACAACTGAAAATCATCGACATTGGCAATGTGAAGATTGGGAAGGAAATCAACGATACCTATTTTGCCTTCAATCAGGTGCTTACTGAACTGCTGAAGAACAAAATCGTGCCCATCGTCATCGGGGCAGGACAAGACCTCACCTACACGATGTACCAAGTGTATGAGCCGACGGGCAAACTCATCAACATTGCCGCCGTCGACCCCATGTTCGACATCGGCAACGACCAAGAAGCCCTCAATTCGCACTCTTATCTGAGTCATATCATCTTGCACCAGCCCAATTTCCTGTTCAACTTCACCAACATCGGCTACCAGTCGTATTATGTTGACACAGAGAATATTGAGTTGATGAAACAGTTGCTCTTCGATGCC
>CACXQO010000286.1 GCA_902769815.1 uncultured Bacteroidia bacterium
GCTCGCAGAAGGCCTGCACATCGTCAGCGATGTTCTTCGCCAGCCCTCTGGCATACTCCACTTTCTTAAAATCAAGTCCTAATTTACTTTCCATATTTTTCGTTTATGTTGTTTAAATAATTGATTTATTGTTCGTTAATCATAGGTCTTCTCCGTTAGGCCTATTTCTCAAATTATCGTAATAAATATTGATATTGTAATAGTTGTATCTAATTGCACTTTCACTTATAATAAACCACACATCGTTTTGCATCAAATATTCAAATTCTATCAAAGCAAAAAACGAATCTATATTTGACTCCTTATCTCCTTTTCTTATTTCTTCAGCAAAATCTTTCAATTCATCATTTTCCAACAATTGTTCAATCATTGCATCATAATTATCATACATATTTTGTTTCATTACTTGTTCCTCTTCCTTCGAATGCTTTTGATGAAATGATGCCTCAAATCTTTTGCTATTTACTGACATTTCATAGGAAATATCAACATTATCGCCAATTTCTTGATCTTCTTCTGACGAATAATACCTCTCATTATTATTAAATTGTCTGACTAAATTATTGAACTTAATTTTAATATTAGTTTCATTTACTGGATTTGCCGTAACAACCATAATTCTGTCAACTAAATCATTATTAGTATGAACAATAACATTAACTTGTTCTCCATTAAATTTCCCTTCTAACCATTCGTATTCTAGGTTGTAAATAAATCCCTTCTTTTTTAGCTGTGAAATCATTTCTGATTTGGAACCATCAATCGGAATTCCCATAAACTTAACGACATCCTTATCCTGTGCATATAACGACACTGTCAAGAACATCAGCAAAGTAAAAGCAATTTTTCTCATAGTTTTGAAATTTAAGTTATTCATTTTAATGTTTTTTAATTGGTTAATCATTTCAGCATTCTCCTTTCCTCAACGCCCTCCAGCACCTTCATCTGCTGAATGGCGATTTTGTTCAGTTCAATCAGTCTTTCGCGTTGCGGCATTCCTTTATTAATAAAGACCGCGTTCAGGTTTTCCATATTCGAGAGGCAAATCAGTTGGTTGATGTTCGCATAGTCGCGGATGTTACCCTTCAAGTCGGGATTGGCATCGCGCCATTCCTTCGCCGTCATGCCAAACAAAGCCACATTCAGCACATCGGCTTCATTGGCGTAAATCAAAGAGGCATGATAACGGTCAATCTCTTCAGGAACAAGATTCTCTTTTATGGCATCCGTGTGGATATGGTAGTTTATCTTCGCCAACTCCCTCTTCACCGACCAACCGAGTTGCTTTTGCTCTTCTTCTTTTAGGCGTTGGAAATCTTGAACAAGATAGACCTTAAATGCGGGGCTAATCCACATGGCAAATTCAAACGCAATATCTTTATGGGCATAAGTGCCACCGTATCGACCTGCCTTTGCTTGAAGTCCAACGGCATTGGTTCTACTTACAAAATCTTTTACACTGATTTTGAAACTGTTAAGACCAGCCTGATTTCTAATTATGGCGAATTCGCCATAATTAAAATTCGGATTGTACACCTTTTCCCAAATACCAATATACTCTAGAGTATTTCTATTGCGAAGCCAATCTGTCACAAAGAAATCTCCATCTTTAGCCTTAATCATATCCGTCAGGCAGATATAATCGTTGCTATTAACTTGGATAACAGTAATTTCGGTATCTTGTACAACTATCTTTGCCATTACTTTTTCCCTCCTTCCTTTTCTAAAATGGTCGAATTCGACCCCCTTGAGTCTAACCCTATCGAATTCGATAGGGTTAAATATACCGAATTCGGTATAATTAAGAATCGTTCTAATTGCGAATACAGTGTATTCGCAATTGGGTAGGTGCGATAAAATTGGCGACTTAATTCAAGTTGCCTTTTGCTGAATCCGCTGCCATATTCTGGCTCCAAATTGTTGGCCAAATTCTTGATAATATATGCACCATACTCTGCCCTATCCTTTCCTTGTTGCTCCTCCTCAACAATGCGCCTTCCAATGTTCCAATACATTTGCACTCGGCAATAATCAACGCTACGCACCGCATTATTGCGAGCCTCCTCGATGATTCTCCTTATCTCCAAGAAAAAGGCCTCGGACTGCTGACAAACCACAACCTGATTATCCTTGCTTACTATGAGTTCTTTTTTAGCCATTGCTCAATCTTTCTTTTCTCTCAATTGCGAACACAGTGTATTCGCAATTATAACTTATTGTTATTCAAATATTTTCCTATTTTATAATTAATAATATTTAATAAATTGTTTGTTTATATAACTGACTTTTAACACCCAAAGGGGTCGAATTCGCCCCCCTATCTAACCCCCTCGAATTCGAGGGGTTTAAAATCTCCCTCGCCTCAGCAATCCACTCCTTGTCAATCCCCAAACTCTCGGCGATATTCAGCGCCTCGTGCGGCACTTCGCCGTCTTGCACCTCGACGAGTTCGTAGTTCATCGCGCCGTTCTCGAAGCCCTTCACGCGGAGGCAACGGGCATCGGTCGGCTCAATATCGTAATGCGTGGTCATGACGAGGCTCACATTGTCGCCCCTCAACACCTTCACCAAGGCCGACACCAAAGCCGTTCCCTCGGTGGGATTGGTGGTGCAGGCCGGCTCGTCAATCAACGCCACTATCTTTCTGTTTTCGCGCGATGCCTTGATGACGGCATCGATGTTCTTCATCTCTGCGGCAAACGACGACAACCCCTTCTCGATGGACTGCTCGTCGCCAATGCAGAAGAAAATCTCATCCTTGACGGCGATGTCGGCCGATTGTGCCGGAATGCCGAACCCGTATTGGAACAGGTATTGGCACAGCGTCAAAGTCTTCAAGACCACGGTCTTGCCTCCCATGTTGGCACCCGTAATCAAGGTGGGCTTCTGCCCAAAGGTGAGGCTCACTGGCTGGAACGCGCGTTTGCGCTGCGCCAAGGCGTCCTTCACCTGTGGATGGAACATCGCCTCGTAACGGCTGATGTCATCCTTCGAAATCGTTGGGAAGCAAAGTCTCAACTGTTTTATCTGCAAGGCTTTGGCGAGGTTCATGTCGATCTTCGCCATCGCGATTTGGGCTTCCTCCAAAGCCTTCGCAAAAGGAACCAACTGCTTGCTCAAATCCCTCCGCACGCCTTCTTCAATCTCGGCACACTCGGCCAAGAGTTCCTCTTGTCGGCTGGGATTCTGACGCATCTGGGCACGCAGGTCACGCAGCTCTTGGCAGTAGGAGCAGCTCTTGGCAGTAGGAGTCGTACACATAGAAGGTCGCCATCTTCAGCCCGTCGGGGTCGAGGATGGTGATGACCTCGTTTAGATTGGGCACGGTGATGGCCTTGTCCAAGCCATGGGCTTTCATACGCTCCGCCACATCAACGGCAAGGATGGCCAGATGCTTCACCTCAAAGAGTTCGATGTCGTCCAAGACGGCCTGCTGTCCGAGGTTCTTGATGGTCGTGCGGATGTCCTTCAGCCCTTGCAGGCGGAACTGGAGCGTATTAATATAAGGTGTATCGACCTCTTCCACGAAACGCACAAACTGCCGCAGCACCTCATACGATTGGGCAATCTCCTCCCAGGGCGATTCTATGTGATTTCTCAGTTGCATCTCATTGTCGGCGTTTGCGTCTCGCAAACGCAATTATTATTTTCCTGCGTCTCGCAAACGCAATTATTATTTTCTTGCGTCTCGCAAACGCAATTCGTTTGGGATGATTGCGGGACGCAATCATCGACATTGTTTTTCATTAAATCATAAACAGGAAGTTGTATCGCTTCCGAAAGTCTGTTACACAGCGTGTCGGAGTCCAAGGTCACGCCCAATGGCGAGGTCGGGTTCACCGTCACAGCGATGAGTTTACTCTTTTGCAGCACGTGGATCATGCCGCCTGCCTTCAAGAACAATCGGTACTGCTGCGGACTGACGAAGATCTTGGTGAAGTCGCGCACCACCAGTTCGCAGGTCTTCAGCTTCGGGTTTTTCCTCACCTTCTCGAGGAAGCCGTCCACCAAGGCACCGGCCACATAGAGGGTCTTGCAGCGGTCCATGCCCTCGAAGCGGAAGTCTTGCGACAACGAGGAGATATGGCTCAACTCGTGCAACGCGCCTTCGTCGTCGATGTACCACACGCCTTTCTCGATAGGCATCAGCAGTTTCAGGTTGGCCTCCTCCGTCAGCGGGATCTTGATCAGGTCCACCACGAAGGCAGTCTGTTGCACCAGCGTGTTCATGTTGGTCGAATACGCGGCGCCCGTGGCCAGTATCATGCTCTGGCTCACGGCGGGCGAAGCGAGGCTCATGCGCGACAAGGCCCCGTCGATGATGACGAGTTCGATGCCCACGCGGTGCATGTCTTTCATCCAGCGCTTCAGTCCGCTCGATGACGAAGGCCCCGACAGGAGGATCTTGCCCCCTGTCAAGGCTTTGGCCGTCACCACGCGACCTAATGAGGTGTTTTCGTCGCTCACATCGATGAGTTCGGAGACGATGCGTTTCTGGCGGTAGTGCATCTCGGAGGTGCCGAAATACATGCCTTGGCGCAGGTAGATCTCCGGCTTTTGGGTGCGCGTCACCTGGTCGGTGGTCTCTCCATCAATGCCTATTGAAGTCACGGCAATGCGCTTCCTTTCGACGGGCAGGCGGTCGAGCACATAGTTCAGACTGACGGTCTTCCCCGTGTTCTTCTGCAAGCCTACTATCGAAAGGCTGTCGTA
>CACXQO010000287.1 GCA_902769815.1 uncultured Bacteroidia bacterium
TTCACCACGGAACCTTCCAAGAGTTTCAGCATGGCCTGTTGCACACCCTCGCCGCTCACGTCGCGGGTGATGCTGGGGTTGTCGCTCTTGCGGGCAATCTTGTCGATTTCGTCGATGAAGACAATGCCACGCTCGGCGGCCTGCACATCATAGTCGGCGGCTTGCAAAAGCCTGACGAGGATGTTCTCCACGTCCTCACCCACATAGCCGGCCTCGGTCAAGACCGTGGCATCGGCGATGGCGAAAGGCACGTTGAGCATCTTGGCGATGGTGCGGGCCAAAAGGGTTTTGCCTGTACCAGTTTCGCCCACGAGGATGATGTTCGACTTTTCGATTTCCACCTCGTCAGCAGTCACTTTTTGGCTGATGCGCTTGTAATGGTTGTAGACGGCCACGGCCAATGTGCGCTTGGCTTCGTCTTGACCGATGACATATTGGTCGAGAAAAGCCTTGATTTCAGCGGGCTTTTTCAGTGAATAGCCCTTGGAATCAAACTTTTGCCCGCTGCCAAATTGCTCCTTGACGATGGTATGAGCCTGCTCGGCGCAACTGTCGCAGATTTGGGCATCGATGCCTTGTATCATCAGCCGAACCTCATTGGCCTTTCTTCCACAAAAGGCGCAAACGTCTGATTTCTTGGCCATTGCTTAAGCCTTTTTGTTCTTGATGAGCACCTCGTCAATCATGCCGTAGGCCTTGGCTTCCTCGGCGGTCATCCAATAGTCGCGGTCGCTGTCGGCCCAGACTTTGTCATAGGTTTGGCCTGAGTGTTTGGCGATGATTTCGTAAAGTTCCTTCTTCAGTTTTTGGATTTCGCGTGCTGTGATTTCAATCTCCGTGGCCTGACCTTCCACGCCGCCCATAGGCTGGTGAATCATAATGCGGGCATGGGGCAGGGCGGAACGTTTTCCGGATGCGCCAGCACACATCAGCACTGCGGCCATCGAAGCGGCCATGCCAGTACAAATGGTGGCCACATCGGGGTTGATGAACTGCATGGTGTCGTAGATGCCCAAACCGGCGTAGACGCTGCCGCCAGGCGAATTGAGGTAGAGGTTGATGTCGCGCTTGGCGTCGGTCGACTCAAGGAAAAGCAACTGGGCTTGTATGACGTTGGCCACATAGTCGTCGATGGCGGTGCCGAGGAAAATGATGCGGTCCATCATCAGGCGGCTGAACACGTCCATCTGGGCCACATTGAGTTGGCGTTCCTCGATGACGGTCGGCGAAATGTAGCCCTGACTGCGCACTTTCGACATGTATTGCTCAAGGCTCAGGGTGTTCATTCCCAAGTGCTTGGTGGCGTATTTTTGGAATTCGGTGATCATTTGCGTTCCTCCTCAAGTTTCTTCATAAAGTCGGCGGAGGTGGTTTCAGCGAAATTGATGTTCATCTTGCCCTTCAGGAACTGCGTCATCTTCACGTCGGCCAATTGGTTCTTCAGTTGGTTCACTTGCTGTTCGTTCTTGAGGTAGTTGGCGGCAATCTTGTCCAAGTTGGCTTTCATGTCGTCTTCCAAAGTGGCATAGTCGATGCCGGGGAAGATTTGCTTTAGCACAAACTGCTTCAGTTCCTCGTCGGTGATGATGAGTTCGGGGTTGGCCTTCACGATGGCGTCTTCGATGAGTTGCCAACGCAGACCTTTGGCATAGTCTTTTTCGTAGTTCTTTTCCACGTCCTCAGCCTTCACTTCGCCACGGCTGTTTTCCACAATCCAGCGTTTCATGAAAGCGTCGGGCAGGTCGAAATGCACGGCGGCCACCAATTCGTCAATCATTTTGTTGAAGAGAATCGGGTCGGTTTCGGCCTCGTGCTGCTTCTCCATTTCGGCTTTGACGGCCTTCTTGAAGGCATCGAGGTCCTTGATTTCCTCTTTGGGGAAGATTTTCTTGAAGAAGTCCTCGTTCAGTTCGGGCTTCTCGTTATGGAGCGAGTCGTCGATGATGATGTTGAAGTCGGAAGCGGCGGGTGCGCCTTCGCCCAGCACCTTGGCGGCGGCCTCTTCAGAGCCGAGAGCCTTGGCGAAGTTGAAGATAAACTCCGAACCTACTTCCTTGCCAATCAATTGCTTGCGGCTTTCTTCGTCCTTGATTTGGTCCATGTGGACATAAAGTCCGTCCTTTTGGAAACCGCCTTCCACTTCCTTGCCGTCCTTGGCTTCGCGCACCTTCATTTCGAGGCGGTCATTCTCGCCAACGTTGTCAGGATGCGAGGTATCGGGGTTGCGTTCCACGAGGTCATCAATCACCTTGTCAACTTCCTCGTCGGTGGGGATGATATGGTAGAAGTCGACCATCGTGTTCGTGTAGTCGATGTTGATTTCGGGACGGATGGCGGCCTCAAAGTAGAAGTCGATGTCGTCTTGGTTTTCGAGGTCGGCGGGCTGTTGCTGTTCGGTGTCGCTGAGCGGATAGCCGAGCAGGTCGAGTTTGTTGTCGGCGATATGCTTGTTGAGGCTGTCGGAAACAACCGTGTTCAGGGCTTCCATTTTCGCGCCGGCGCCATACATCTTCTTGATCATGCCCATCGGCACCATGCCGGGACGGAAACCGGGCACGTTGGCACGCTGTTTCATTTGTTTCAAGGTCTTTTCGACGGTCTCTTGATAGTCTGCTTTTTCTACGCTGATTTTGATGGAGATGAGGTTTTCTCCTTTTGTGTTTTGTGTGATATTCATTTCTAACTTGTTGATTATATATACTTTGTGCGGATGAAGGGACTCGAACCCTTACTTCTCTCGAAACCAGATCCTAAGTCTGGCGCGTCTACCAATTCCGCCACACCCGCGATTTTGAGGGCGCAAAGATACAACTTTTTTGGGAAATGGGAAACACCTTAAATTAATATGGTATACACTGCGTGTAGAAATCTTTGAAAATATATTGAAAATCAGAGAAAATCATTTCTGATGGATTTTGACATGATTTTCTAAGATTTCTGGCGAAGCCATTCCCAAACATTAAGATTGCATCAGTTTTTCACGTCTAAAGCCTCGCGAAGTGCATTTCCAATCAGCATGAAAGCCAGCACGAGGAGCATGATGGCGATGCCTGGCAAGATGGCCAAATAAGCCGCGTCGAGGATGATGAAGGCATAGTTTTCCTTGATCATGCTGCCCCATGAGGGCATGGGCGGCTGCACCCCGATACCGAGGAAACTCAAGCCCGCTTCGAGCAAAATGGCCGAGGCGAAATTGGCCGCCGAAACCACGATGATGGGGTTGAGGATTGGCCGAGGCGAAATTGGCCGCCGAAACCACGATGATGGGGTTGAGGATATTTGGTAAGATATGCTTGAAAATAATGCGCAAATCCCTGAAACCTAACGCTCTGCCTGCCTCAACAAAGGTCGTTTCGCGGATGGAGAGGATTTGTCCGCGCACGATACGCGCTACCTCCACCCACATCGTCAAACCGACCGCGATAAACACTTGCGCGATGCCCTTGCCCAAGGCGAAAGTGATCGCGATGACCAAGAGTAGGGTAGGGATGGACCAAACCACATTGATGAACCAAACGACGGCATCATCGACTTTGCCACGGAAAAAACCGCCCAAACTTCCCACCACAATGCCAAT
>CACXQO010000288.1 GCA_902769815.1 uncultured Bacteroidia bacterium
TGAACACCAAGGCGTTCCAATTCCTTCGCCACCTCAAGACATTCCTCTTGCTGCATTCCTTTCTTGAAGCCGTCGTGCATGTTCACCTTGACCACAACAGCCATGTCGTTGCCCGCCGTGCGCATCACCTCCTCGATGACGAGGCGCATGAAACGCATCCGGTTTTCGAGGCTTCCGCCAAACTCGTCGCGACGGCGGTTGGTGTAAGGCGACAAGAACTGGCTGATAAGGTAGCCGTGTCCTGCATGGATTTCCACGCAGTCGAAGCCGGCCTTGCGCGCCAAGTCGACGGCTTTTCCGAAATCAAGTACAAGTTCGTAAATCTCTGACTTTCTTAGCTTTCTGACAAATGTTGGCGAATACATATTAAACCCACCCGAAGCCCCGACAGGCATACAGCCGCAGGTAGAGCGGTGCGTCATGTTGCCGCAATGCCCCAATTGGATGGAAGCCTTCGCGCCATGACTATGGACGGCATCGGTGAGGTTTTTCAAGGTGGGCACAATCTCCTCGCGCATCCAAAGTTGGCCGTTGAACGACAGTCCCGACTGGCTGACTGCTGCATAGGCCACCGTCGTCATGCCTACACCGCCTCGCGCCACTGCCACATGATAATTGTAGAGGTCGTCGGAAGGACGGTTGCCGTATGCCATATTTTCAAAAGCCGCCGAGCGTATTACCCTGTTTCGCAAGGTGATAGGCCCGATTTCGCAAGGGGTGAATATGATTGATTTTTCCATGACTCAATAGATAAAAGGTATGATTCTCTTGACTTTCTTCGTGTCCAGGGCTTTGCCGAACTCACTTTGGTACATCTTATAGATATGGTCGGCGCGAGGGCCGAGGTTGGCGAAAGTCCACAAAGCGAACACCGCGCCCGCCCATGACCATGTAAGTATCGCGAAACCAACCCATTCCACAAACTCGCCGAAATAATTGGCAGAGGTCACATAGCGAAACATGCCTTGCTTGGGCAGATAATGCCGTGTGTCGCCATCCTTGCGAAGGTTGCGGATAATGTCGTCGGACTGAATGTTGATATACATGCCAATGATGAAAACCAAAAATCCAGCAATAAAACGCGGGTCGGTCAGCCAATCGCGGCCATAGTAGTCGTCGGGCGAGATGTAGAAAATCCAGCCGCCTTGCATCAGCGCGTTCAACACATTGAATGTCACGCCCATAACTACAATCGAAAGCGGCATGACGCTGTTGCCCCTCATCCGGAACGGAAACACAAAAGACCGCTGGATGTAGTGTAGTTCAAACAAAAAGAGGAAGGCTATCCGTACCAAATCGCAACGCCTATCGGAGAAGAGCCAAAGCAGCAACATGGCAACAAACACAGGCGATTCCATCAATACCCAGCCCAATTTGTTATTGACCGCCGGACCCCATTTCTTGTTGTAGAACTTGCCATAGCCTGCATCCACGAAATATAGGCTCACAAAGACCACCACAGCGATGGCCGACATGACAATTAGGTATAAGTTAAAGGAATGTTCGGACATTTTCGTTGAGAAATAAAGGACAAAAATAGGAAAAAACATCGTCGGTCAACGATATTTTCAACCAATATTCAAGAAAATTCCGCTATCTTTGCGCCTTAAATAACAAAAATTGGAGCAATGAACACAAGCTGGATTCTTATCATCATCATCGGCATCGTCGGGATGCTGGTGCAATGGAAACTGAAAAGCGTATTCGCAAAGTATTCGAAAGTGCTCTCGCCTGGCGGAATGACAGGAGCGCAAATCGCGCAGAAAATGCTAAACGACAACGGCATCTATGACGTTTCGGTGACTTGCATCAAAGGGCAACTCACCGACCATTACGACCCGACCAAGAAGACCGTCAACCTTAGTGAAGACGTCTACCGCATGAACAGCGTCGCGGCGGCTGCGGTTGCTGCCCACGAATGTGGCCACGCCGTGCAGCATAAAGAAGGCTATGCACCGTTGAAATTGCGCTCGGCTTTGGTGCCAGCCGTCAGCTTTTCGTCTAAATTGTCGATGTTTGTCATCATCATCGGGCTGCTCATTATCAACACTTTCCCTGCCCTGTTTTGGTTAGGTATTGCCATGTTCGCATTGGTGTTCCTTTTTAGCGTCGTCACCTTGCCCGTCGAGTTCAATGCCTCGCGCCGCGCGTTGGCATGGCTACAATCATCCAACTCGCTCAGTCAGGCCGAGATAGGACAGGCCAAGGAAGCATTGGGTTGGGCCGCAAGCACATACGTGGTCGCAGCCTTATCATCGTTGGCTTCGTTGCTGTATTACATTGGATTGGGGAATAGCAGGAGGTGATTTCGCCTCAATTCCCTATAATTCTTGCATAATCTTCCTTTACGCGGCGGGCAACATCGTCCTTGCCAGCGGCAGAAATGGCATCCATGAACTTCAGGCGGGCCTTGTCGAACTTCATCTGCTCCTCATTCGTAAGGGATTTGCTGTTTTCATAATAGTTCTTGCACATGGTGACGAATTGCCCTACGGCAGCATCCCACTCCTCGGCTGTGTAATGCTTCGATTTCTTTGAAACCTGATTGACGAATTTCTCGGCATTGACCACAATTTCGTGCGGATTATCAGTGTATTGGTATGTGGCAGGACCACGCTGGCAACCCGCAACCGCGAGCATCACCAATAATAAAAGAGGTAAAAACTTTTTCATCTTGTTCAGAATTTTGGCGCAAAAATAAGACTTTTTGTTTCAATGTGAGAGTTTTTTCGTATTTTAGCCGACCTTTTGTTGTTGAGTTGTTGGCGGTTGGACCGTTTAATCATTTGACAGACAACCTCAAACATTCACAACATACAAAGAATCAACAATTAAACATTAAACTATAAACTATCACAAATGACAATCAAAGAATTGGAACCGAATGGCGTGTTTAGGAATTTCTACAGCTTGACACAGATTCCGCGCCCTTCGAAGAAAGAAGCAAAGGTGATCGCCTTCATGAAACAATGGGGCGAGGAACACGGATTGGAAACCATCATTGAGGACTGTGGCAACGTCATCATGCGCAAGCCCGCCACGCCCGGTATGGAAAACCGCAAGGGCGTTATCCTGCAAGCCCACTTGGACATGGTGCCACAAAAGAACGCCGACAAGGTACACGATTTCGAGAACGACCCGATTGAAACCCACATCGAAAACGGCTGGGTGAAGGCCAACGGCACCACCCTCGGCGCCGACAATGGCATGGGTGCGTCCGATTGAGGCCCTGTTCACCATTGACGAGGAAACAGGCATGACGGGTGCCAACAAGCTGCAACCCGGCCTGCTGCAAGGCGACATCCTGATGAACATGGACTCCGAAACCGAAGGCGAACTTTATGTGGGTTGCGCTGGTGGGGTCGACACCATCGGCACATGGACTCCTACTTTCGAGGATGTTCCCGCTGGAATGGTGGCTTATCGCCTGTTTGTCAAGGGATTGAAAGGCGGTCACTCAGGCATGGACATCAACCTTGGTCGCGCCAATGCCAACAAGGTGCTGAATGCCTTGTTGCTGATGGCGGCTGAGAAATATGGCCTGCGCTTCGCCTGCATCGACGGAGGCAGCTTGCGTAACGCCATCCCAAGAGAGGCCGAAGCCATCGTTGTGGTTCCCGCCGACAAGGAGGAGGAATTCAAACAATTTGCCGC
>CACXQO010000289.1 GCA_902769815.1 uncultured Bacteroidia bacterium
AAACATTCTAATCATTTGTGCAACAATATGTTGCTTCGTTTCCTGCAAGAAAGAGGTCGACATGACCCTTGTGCAGAAAACCGTGCTTGAAAACGCTGATATTCGGCAAATTGAAATCGGAAATGCGTGGCAAGTGACTTTGATTGCCGACAGCAACACCTTTGTCGAATTGGCTTATTCCGCCTATTTGGAGCCTTCCTTGAAAGCCAAAATGGACGGTACGAAACTCGAAATCGGGTTCACAAGGAATGTTTATCCCGCCATTAATTCCGTCTATCGCGCCACTGTGCATGTGAAACAACTCGAAAAAGTGGATGCCGAGGATGCTGCCAAAGTCCAATGCAGCGGTAGTTTTTCGGGTCAGCGCATTGAAATCAACTTGTCAGAAGCCGCCCAATGTACCGGTCTTGCCTTTTCGGGCGAAAATTGCGAAATCAACCTAATAGATGCTTCCTTACTGGCTGGTTTTCAATTCATTGGAAGTACAGCCAAAGCCGATTTGGCAGACGCTTCGCAGTTCAATGGGCAAATTCAAGTCGGCGATAGACTTGAAGTTGAATTGAAAGATGCTTCGCGTTTCGTGAACAGCGGGGGAACAACCGAGCAAGCCATCATTAAGTTGCAGAATTCCAGTCTGTTGAATATCGCCGAAACCGAAATCAGGAAAATGAATGTAGACCTTTCAAGCGGCTCCGAAGCCACGGTTCGGGTAGTTGAACTAATGGAAGGCACGCTAAACGAGGCTTCCACCTTATATTATAAGGGCCATCCGCAAATCAACATCGAATGTTCTGAAGATTCGCAACTCATCCCATTCTGATTTTTGGCCTGATATTTGTTATTTTTCGCCCTCGTTGCGCCGAAGCAACATGAATTATTACTAATTTTGTAACCAAATTTAATTGAAATGAAAAAAGTAGCATTGCTTTTCGTCGCCATCCTGTTCGCGACTGTCACCTTTGCCCAGACCAACATGCCCATCGACCCGAAGACCGAGAAGATTTGTTTCCGTAGGGTCATCAACACGGTAGGCTCTGAAGATGAAGTGTTTAACCGCATCTATAGCGGGTTTATGAACTCCTATTACAAGAGCCCTTCGACCATTCTGCAACAGAACGATGGGCGCACCATGAAGGGCAAGCACCAAATGCAACTCGACAACGGCGACCCCGTGAAGTCGAAATGGCCGTGGATTACCTACCGTTTCATCATCGAAGTGCGCGAAGGCCGTGTGCGCTACACCCTCACCGACTTCATGCAAAAGACCCAAAGCAACCATCCCTGCGAGGAATGGATGAACAAGGAAGACCCGAATTATCAGCCCGTTTGGGACAATTATTTGGAACAAATGGCCGCCTTTGCGGAAGATTGGGGTCAAAAGTTTGAGGAGAGTCTTGAACCCGAAAAAGTCATTGAAGAAGAAGAATGGTAAACTGAAATGGCAACTCGCGAACGCATAAAAAAAGGCTTCTCGAAACTTCTCAAAGAGGAGAAGTTGAAACTGATAGCCAACTACTTCGAGAACCCCGGAGAGGTCGTCAGCTTGCTGAAAAGCTACTGGCACTCCGACTCGAAGCAGCAGCAACTTTTTGACGAGTTCAGCGAGAACACCATCACCAATTTCTTCATCCCTTACGGCATTTCGCCCAACGTGACCATCAACGGGAAAGACTACATCGTGCCGATGGTCATCGAGGAAAGTTCGGTAGTGGCAGCGGCCTCGGCTGCAGCCAAGTTTTGGGGCGAAAGGGGCGGTTTCCATGCCGAAGTGATTGATGTGCGCAAGGTCGGGCAGGTGCATTTCGGGTGGGGCGGCGACAAGGAAAAACTTTTTGCCTTGTTCCCCGAAATCGAGAAACGCCTGTTGACCGACACCGACAGCATGACCGAAAAAATGCGCAAGCGCGGCGGCGGCATCCTTGGTATGCGCCTCATCGATTACAGCGCACAAATCCTTGACTATTACCAAATTCGTGTGGAGTTTGGCACGGGTGACGCGATGGGTGCCAACTTCATCAACTCCGTTTTGGAGCAGTTTGGCCACAGCTTGCAAGACTTCTTCGCCGAGCGCAGCGACCTTTTAGAGGACCTCCGCAAGGTGGAAATCATTATGACCATCCTGTCGAACAACACGCCCGACTGTCGCGTGAAGGTTTGGGTGGAATGTCCTGTCAACCAATTGGATGGCATCGATGAACACCTTTCGGGTGCCGAATACGCCAAGAAATTCAAGAAGGCCGTCGACATTGCCCACATCGACACCGACCGCGCCACCACGCACAACAAAGGCATTTACAACGGCATTGATGCAGTGGTCATCGCCACGGGCAACGACTTCCGCGCCGTTGAAGCTGCCGGTCACACCTTCGCCTCGCGCAACGGGCACTATGAAAGCCTTTCATCTGTCACGATTGAAAACGGAATCTTCCATTTCGAGTTGGAGGTGCCGATGGCTTTGGGCACCATTGGCGGCCTGACGAGTTTGCACCCTTTGGCAAAAAAAACCCTTGAACTTTTGGGCAATCCCAACGCCAAGGAACTGATGATGATTGCCGCCACGATGGGTTTGGCCAACAATTTCTCCGCCGTGCGTTCCCTGACCACCAAAGGCATCCAAGCAGGCCACATGAAGATGCACCTGAATAACATTCTTAACCAACTGAACGCCAGCGAAGAAGACAAGAAAAAGGCGCGGGAATACTTTAAGGACAAGACGGTGTCGTATGCGGCGGTGGAGCAGTTTTTGGAGTCACTCAGAAGATAGTTTTTTTCACGCAGAATCCGCAGAAATCGCAGAAGCGCAAAGCGACGCAAATAGAAATAATATGGCCACATTCAAAAATGATCCGTTGAGTTATAAAGTGATAGGATGTGCTTTGGAGGTATATAAGACTTTAGGGCCTGGTTTGTTGGAGAAAGTGTATCAGAAAGCACTTATGAAAGAACTTGAACTCAAGGGCTTAAAGGCCGAAATGGAAGTGCCGGTTAGTATTGTATATAAAGGAGACGAGATAGGAGAAGGATTGAGGTTAGACCTTTTGGTTGAAAATCAACTCATCATAGAACTGAAATCTGTTGAAGAGTTAAATCCAGTTCATTACAAACAGTTGACTTCCTATTTGAAACTCACCGGAAAGAAAGTCGGATTGCTTATCAATTTCAATGTGGATGACTTGATGGATGGAATACATAG
>CACXQO010000290.1 GCA_902769815.1 uncultured Bacteroidia bacterium
TCCATGACCTCGGTATTGGGCCATTGCAGGAAGCGTAACAAAAACTAAGAGATAAAGCAAAAATCTTTTCATAGCGTTAAATGTTTGGGATTGACTTGCCAAACAAAATAACAAAAATTATGCCATAAGTAGCTACCAAAGGCTGGAAGTGCATCGAGAACAACTTCAAGAACGTAGACCCGAAGTTCTTGGACGAGCTGAAGAGCCGCATCGAGCGCATCAAGGCAGGCGAGAGAGACCTTTATTTCTAAGGTTAAGGTCCCTGAGCTTGTCGAAGGGCCGACTCCAATTAAGATTATTAGATAGTGAAAATCCTCTGCTGAAAAGTGGAGGCTTTATTTGGATCAGCTCAAAAAATGTCAAGAATCGGCTCAAATCTGCGCTGATTTGAAGGGTTTTTCTTATTTTTGTGAGCCGATTTGGATTTCGGCGTTCAAGAAGATTTTTATCGAGCAATTTCGGTTTGCTGTTGAGACGTATTTCTGATTTGACCAATATAGGAGAATCAGTATGAAAAAAGCCCTGTGCTGCCACACCACGACGGGGTCGGTGGTGCAATGGATCATCAGGAGTTTGCCTTCTAATTTGTCGGTCTTGTTTTCGAGGCTGGTCAGCTCGTAGCCTTCGGGATTTTCTTCGGGCGTGTCCATATAGCGCTCGCCGTACATGATTTCGTAATACTTCCAATCCAACACGGGACCGCCTGCCACACTCACCTTGAACGTTTCGGGATGATTGATTTTCAGCGAAGTTGACATGAATCCGCCATAACTCCAACCGTCGCTGCCGATGCGGTTGGCGTCGACGTATGGCAAGGTTTTCAGCCATTCGATGCCTTTCATCTGGTCGCGCATTTCGAGTTGTCCGCATTGGCGGTGGATGCACTGCTCAAAGGCCTCGCCACGGTCGGCGGAGCCACGATTATCAAGGGTGAAAACGAGGAAGCCTTCCTGGGCCAAGTAATTAAGGTAAATGCCTGCGCCAGCCGTCCAAGTGTCGGTAATAAGTTGGGCGTGAGGGCCGCCATAGACATAGACGATGACGGGATATTTCTTCGAAGCGTCGAAGTTGTAGGGCTTGATGAGTCGTGTGTAAAGGGTTTGTCCGTCGTCGGCCTTCAGCGTGCCAAGTACTGTTTGGCCGATGCAGTAGTCCTTCAGCGGGTTTTCGGCCTCGTGTAAGCGCCTGACAATCTTGCCGTTTTTGTCTTGCAAATCAACATTGTAGGGTACATCGGTGCTGTTGTAGAAGTCGAGGAAATACTTGCCGTCGGCGGAGGGAACCACATCGTGGTGCCGTGTTCCTTGGTGATTTGGGTCACCTTGCCGCTCTTGAGTTCCATCATGTAGCAGTGGCGTTCCAACGGACTGACTTCGGTGCTGCGGTAGTAGATGTATTTGCCGTTGGGCGAGAAGCCGTTGAAGTCGGTGATGACGAAATTGCCCTTGGTGAGTTGTTGCACCAAACCCTTGCTGATGGTATATAAATAAAGGTGGTAGTAGCCGTCGCGTTGGGCTTTCCAAATGAACTGGTCGGGGTTGTTGGGGAGGAAATAGGCGGGACCTTGCGGCTCCACATATTGCTCGTCGCGGTCTTCGAAGATGGTTTGGATGAAGTTGCCCGTAATGGCATCGTACTCATTGAATTTCAAGTGGTTCTGCCCACGATTCAACACGCCGATATAGATGCGCTTGTTGTCGGGGTTCCAAGTGATGGCGGTGAGGTATTGGTCAACGGGTTCGCCCGTTTTGACCACGATTTCCTTGCCCGTGGCGATGTCGTATACATGCAGTGTCACCTGATGGCTCGTCATGCCGGCCATCGGGTATTTGATGGGCTTGGCGGTGGCGATGCGTTCTTGGATGTCGACCAAGGGATAGTCGGTCACCATGCGCTCGTCCATGCTGTAATAGGCGAGGAGCTTGCCGTCGGGCGACCAGAAAATGCCGCCGTCGATGGCGAACTCGTTGCGGTGAACGCTCTGACCGGCGATAACACCTTCAGGATTTTTGGTGATTTGGATTTGCTTGTCGCCTTTGGCCACATAAAGGTTGTTGCCGATGGTGTAGGCCACATTCATGGTAGGCTTGCAAATGGTTTGGTTCTCAGCATCTTGTGGGATAGAGGTCATGGCATCGATGGTTTTTTTCTTGATGTCCATTTTGTTCAAGCAGATGCCATTGTCGCCCAAACCGTAGAAATAGGCTTGGTAGTCGTTGAGCCAAGTCAGTTGGGGGATGCGCGTCAGGTCGTTGACACCTTCGCCTTTTGTGAAGGCGTTCAGCTCGTCCAAGGTCAGGAAGGTGGTTTCCTTTTTCGAGGTCGGGTTCATCGTGACGATTTCCTTGTCTTTCACCTGCATAAGGATGTCGGTGTTGCCCACCCATTTCAGTTGGTTGGGGCGTTGGGCGTAAACGCTACGGTTGTTGTAGGAAGCGTCCTCGGGGGTGAACAACTTCTTTTCTTGCGCCGAGGCTGGCAAAGCGAAAGTCACGAGGACGGCCAGCGATAAGAGGGTCAGGATTTTCTTCATTTTCGTTCAAATTGATATTTTACTTCGTTGATTTTTCGATTTGGCGACAAAAATAGGGATAATTTCAATACCTTTGCCCAAAATTTGACATCCCATGAAAAAGCGCAAAGTCCCGCATACCTTTGTCATCGTTTTCTTTATCATCGTCGTCGCGGCGGTGCTCACTTGGATTATCCCGCCGGGGAAATATGTGCAGGAGCAAGTCGGCGGCGAAACGGTGATGAAATTCTATTACGCGAATCAACTGCCGGAGGCAGTTGGCGACAATGGGTTTCACCCCGAGCCACAAACATGGCAGGTGTTTTCGGCGTTCTACAAGGGCTTTGTCAAGCAGGCCAACATCATCGTGTTCATATTAATTATAGGTGGCGCGTTCTGGATTATGAACAAAAGCCGCGCCATCGATAAGGGCATCCTTTCCTTCCTGAAATTCACCAAACGCCTCGAACGCAGCGCATTAATGCGGAAAATCGGGGTGAACAACATCGTTATCATTTTGGTGATGCTGCTGTTCAGTCTTTTCGGAAGCGTGTTCGGAATGAGCGAGGAAACCATTGCTTTCACGCTGATAATCATTCCGTTGGCCGTTTCGATGGGATACGACAGTATTGTGGGCCTCTGTATGGTGTATGTGGCTGCTCACATCGGCTTTTCGGGCGCTATGCTCAATCCGTTCACCATCGGCATAGCGCAGGGCATTGCCGACATTCCGCTGTTTACGGGCATTGGCTACCGCGCCGTGTGTTGGGCCATTTTGACCGTGGTGGGCATTGTGTTTGTGTTACTCTATGCCCGAAAAGTGAAGAAAAACCCGCAGTCGTCCATTATGTACGAAGACGATGCCTATTGGCGCAAGATGGCCGAGGTGCCCGAAAAGGAAATGGAACGCCACACGCCGCGCAAGGCTTGGTTCGTTTTCGCCTTCCTGACGGCGGTATTAATAACATTCTCAATTCTTTATCCGCAAACCACCCTCAAAATCGGCAACAGCGAGACCACTTTGCCTTTGCTGCCCATCGGGACGGCTGTGTTCGTGCTTTTGAGCCTCGTCACCTTGCGGAAAACGGTGCATTATTTTGTGCTCACGTTGCTTTTCGCGACGGTCTATTTCTTGGTGATTGGCGTGTTGGGCTACGAGTGGTACATCATGGAAATCGCGTCGCTGTTCTTGGTCTTGGGCATTGCCAGCGGTTTGGCCGTTGATAAAACTGCCAGCGACATCGCAAAACTGTTCCTCGAAGGCATGGGCGACATCCTTTCGGCGGCGGTCATCGTGGGTTTGGCAGGCGGCATCGTCATCATTTTGCAGGACGGTGGCATCATCGACACGATTCTTTACGGCCTCTCCCGCTCAATGAGCGATATGGGAAAAATCGCCTCGGCGGAAATCATGTATGGCATCCAAACCTTGATTAACATCGTGATTCCCAGCGGTTCGGCCAAAGCAGCCATCACTATGCCCATCATGGCACCCTTCAGCGACTTGATTGGCATTTCGCGCCAAGCCACGGTGGTGGCCTTCCAGTTTGGCGACGGCTTCACCAATATGATTACGCCCACCAGCGGCGTTTTGATGGCCGCCCTCGGCGTGGCCCGCATCCCGTGGGACAAATGGGTGCGTTTCATCTGGAAATTCATTCTCGTCTTGGTCATCCTCGGCGGCATTTTGCTGATTCCCACGGTGACGATGGAGTTGGCGGGGTTTTGAAATATGAAGATTTTGAATGACTTTAGGGCTTTTTCGTGAAAAATATGTATTTTTGCCTCCACAAAGTAAGAGAATAGCACGACTATGGCAAATGTAAGCAGAATGCAGAAATGGCTCGAAATTGTTGACCGTGAC
>CACXQO010000291.1 GCA_902769815.1 uncultured Bacteroidia bacterium
CACGATGCTGAATTGTTTGAGTAAAGGCTTCCTTGTACGCGACCTGCGGACGGCCGGAGTTGACTTCGACGCCAAACTCTCTCTTGAGGCGGTCCAAAATAATGTCAAGGTGCAATTCGCCCATACCTGCCAATATGGTCTGGCCCGAATTTTCGTCGGTGTGTACGAACAACGTAGGATCTTCCTCGGTCAATTTGGCCAAAGACTGATCCAATTTGTCCAAATCTGCTGTAACTTTGGGCTCGATGGCAATGTTGACCACAGGCTCAGGGAACTTGATGTTCTCGAGCACAAGCGGCTTGTTCTCAACACAAAGCGTATCACCCGTGCGAATGAGCTTGAATCCGACGGCGGCACCGATGTCGCCAGCCGAAATCTCTTCCAAAGGCAACTGCTTGTTGGCGTGCATTTGAACGATTTTGGCGATGCGCTCGCGCTTGCCGGTCGACACATTGAGAACCATCTCACCAGCCTTCAAAGTCCCGGAATAGACACGGAAGAAACAAAGACGACCGACGAAGGGATCGGTAGCAATCTTGAACGCCAAGGCGCAGAAAGGCTCCTTGGGGTCGGCCTTACGGATTTCCTCCTGTTCGGTCTTCGGGTTGATACCCTTCACATGGTCGATGTCCAAGGGGCTGGGCAGGTAGTTGACGATGGCGTCAAGCAACGGCTGCACGCACTTGTTCTTGAACGACGAGCCGCACATCACGGGGCAAATGCGAAGGTCAAGCGTTGCCTTGCGGATTTGGCCGATGATTTCCTCGGCGGTGATGCTGTCGGGGTCTTCCATGTACTTCTCGAACAACGCTTCGTCGTCTTCGACGGCTCCCTCAATGAGGTCGGTGCGATATTTCGCAACCATTTCCTTCATGTCTTCGGGGATTTCGATTTCGTCGTAAACGGAGCCATTGTCGGTTTCTTCCCAAGCGTACGCCTTATTCCTAATCAGGTCAACGATTCCGATGAAGTCGTCTTCGGCACCGATGGGCAGTTGGACGGGCACTGGAGTAGCGTGGAGCTTCTCGCGGATTTGGTCCAACACCTTAAAGAAATCGGCGCCTGCGCGGTCCATCTTGTTGACGTAGCAGATACGCGGGACATTGTATTTGTTGGCTTGGTGCCACACGGTTTCCGACTGAGGCTCCACTCCACCGACGGCGCAGAAGATGGCGATAGCACCATCCAAAACGCGCAACGAGCGTTCCACCTCAACGGTGAAGTCGACGTGGCCGGGAGTGTCGATGATATTAATCTTGTATGCCTCATTATTAAGGTGCCAGAACACCGTTGTTGCAGCAGAAGTGATGGTGATGCCACGCTCTTGCTCCTGAACCATCCAGTCCATGGTGGCGGCGCCGTCGTGAACTTCACCTATCTTATGACTACGGCCAGTATAATAGAGGATACGCTCCGTCGTTGTCGTCTTACCGGCGTCGATGTGAGCCATGATGCCGATATTACGAGTGAGGCTGAGCGGGTTCATCATATTTTCCTGTCCGTTTTGCATAATTCCTGATCTCTCCTATTAGAATCTGAAATGCGAGAATGCCTTGTTGGCATCTGCCATTCTGTGGATTTCTTCTTTCTTCTTGAATGCAGAACCTTCTTCCTTGTATCGATTTCTCGTGACGTTTGCGGGCATAACCGATCAGGTTCTTCATACCGATGCTCTGCTTACGGGCAGGACGGATTTCTGAAGGAATCTGGAAGGTAGCACCACCGATACGACGGCTTCTTACTTCCACTTGAGGAGTAACGTTGGCCAAGGCCTTTTTCCATACCTCAACTGGATTTTCGTTGAGCTTACTTTCAACGATGTCCATTGCTTCGTAGAAAATCTGATAAGCCAAATTCTTCTTACCTCACGAACTTCGTGACTTGCACATCACCGTACTTCGGGTCGGGAAGGATAATTCTCTTCTTTGGTTTAGCTTTTCTCATGTCTTTAAGTCTTTCTGTTTTGACTAATCGTTATTTCTTTGCGGCTGTCTGTTTGGGTCGTTTAGCACCGTACTTCGACCTGCGCTGGCGGCGGCCATCAACACCAGAGGTATCCAAAGCACCTCTAATGATGTGATAACGCACACCCGGCAAATCCTTAACACGACCTCCTCTGATCATGACAATGCTGTGTTCCTGCAGGTTGTGGCCCTCACCGGGGATGTAGGCGTTGACCTCCTTTTGGTTGGTCAAACGAACCCTCGCGACCTTACGCATGGCTGAGTTAGGCTTCTTGGGGGTCGTCGTGTAAACACGCACGCACACACCGCGACGTTGCGGACTGGAATCCAATGCAGGCGACTTGCTCTTGTCGATCAATTTCTGGCGCCCTTTGCGCACTAATTGTTGAATAGTCGGCATTTTTAATTTGTTAGGTTAATTTGTTGATTATTTAATCCGTTGATTAGGAATTATTTACAAACTCTTACCAAACTGGCCGAGGGCAACTCTCTGCAAGATGTAGTCAGGGAAACATAATAAGCCATGTACGGCTTAGAAGTCTATAAACCCACGCTGCGACGATTTTTACGCTTGATTTTAGTGTCACATCGTGTAGAAACCTATCACGTTTAACTTATCAGGTTCCTTAACTATATCATTTTCAAGGGCAAGCCCTCATTCAATTCAGCGGGTGCAAAAGTACAACATTTTTCAATACCCCGCGCATTTTTTTGAAAAATTTCGTCAAAAATATTGTGGTTTGATTTTATCTCATTGTTATTCAATAAATTAAACAAATTAAAAAACTTTCCTTCGACATAAAAAAAGCGTCTTTCCCGACTCAGTTTTGCCGAAAAAGACGCTTGAATGACTAAAAAGAGGTCTCAATATTTCACGAAACGGTCCTCACCATTGCTCAAACCGAGCAAAGGACTGCGTCCGAAAAGCAGATAGACCTTGTGTTCCCAAATGAGTTCCCAAAGCATCCTGCTGACGCGAACTTGGTCTTCGGGGGCAAGTTCCTCGCTGGTGTAAATCGTGTTTTCGAGGTCGGCAAGGGCACGGTCGCGAATGGCCTGCTGCTTGATTTGGTAGCACAGGTTGACGAAAGTGGTTCCCGATATTGCGTCGTTGCGCTCGACAATGACTTGAACGAGATGCTTCAATGACTCGTTGTCGTAGAGGACATGTACTGGATTTGCGTCGTAATTCATATTTTTTCTGTTTTATTGATGGCGCAAAGGTAGTGTTTTTTTTGAAACCGACAATTTTTTCTCACCTTTATTAATAATGCACGCTCGATTTTGTATTTTTGCAGGCAATTTCAAGATTTCAAGATTCCTGATTTCAAGATTATTATTCAAAATTCAAGGATTGTGGTCATAGAACTATTGACAGTTTGGGTCATCGGCGTAGTGGCGTTCTTTGCGTTGTGGGCGGTTTTGCTCAAAGTGATTAAATGGATTAGCGAGAAGAGAAATCCAAAAGGGGAATCCTTTCAAGAAGAATCCGAGGAAAAGGTGATTTCGCCCAAAACACTTGAGCAATCGTAATATCACATTCCCCAAACCAAAATTTTTCTTCCTTCATATTCGTAGGGCTTGTGCCAGATGCGCTCGTCCCAAGTCTTTTCTTGCGTGCGGTCGAAAATGATGAGGTGGCCTTCATCTACAGAGCCGACCAAATCCATATAACCCGCGGTTTGTTCCAATCCCTCCTCAATAACTTTGTCAAGGTCGCCACGTTTTATTTTCAATTCCAAGACCACACGCTGCACCGGACCGCCGTAATGGTCGGTCAAAGGTTTGCGGATGAGCAAATCGGTGCGCTTGCGCCCCAAGCCATATTCGCGGTCGATGTAGCCACCGCCGTTCACAATTCGTTGCAAAAAAGCCTGCAACAGCAGTTGCGGTCCGGCTTCGGCATAGTCGAAACGACCTATCCAAGCATCGGCGTTTTGGCGGAAAAACTGCTGGAAGTCGAGCAACAACTTCTCCATATTGATGCTGTTGTCGGGGTTTTGGTACCATTGCGGTTGCTGTGACAAAGTGTCTTGCGTACTCCAAGTCAGTTCACGCGGGATGATTTCGCGATAGATACCATTGGCGATGCGGCGCGGTTTTCCACGTTCACGCTTAATCAGTCCCATATCCTCCACATATTGTATGTCATCTGTAGGAATCAGTCCATCATCCGCTTCTTCACTATTCGCCAACATCGGTTCAATGACCCGACGCACTCGAGGCTCTTCCAACTTGTCAATCAATATGTCGATATGGGTATCGCGGCGATAAATAAGGTTCTCGACGGCCTTGTCTATCATCTCCGGGATGATGCGGACGCTGCGGTCGCGGTTTTCGCGCATTTTGTAGGTGACCTCACGCCCAAGGGCGTTCACCAACCAAGGCTGCCCCTCGGTGGCATCCCACACCATCGGGAAGCAAGCCTCATCGAAAACCTGACCCGTTTCCTTAGTGTGCTGCATATAAAGTTCATGAATTTCTTCCTTCGAGAAATTGCCCAACCGCAGCGATTCCGTCTTGATGTTGAAAGCCGACCCACCCGTAATGATGTCTTGGTTGGAAAGCACGATGCGGTAGTCACGCACGTCGCGCACGCCGCAGAGGATGATGGTTTGCGGGAAGGCCTTGGGGCGGTCGGCATAGCCAGAGCGGATTTGGCGAAGAATGGCCACCAAACTATCACCCACCAGCGCATCAATCTCATCGATGATTAGGACTATCGGCTTGGGCAGGCTTTCCGACAAGCGGCGCAGATAAGTTGAAAGCATCGAGTCTTTTCCCACTTGTTGCACTTCGTCCCGAATCTGAAGCGAAACATCGTTCCCAACCACGCTTCGGAATTGTTCGGCCAAAGTGTCAACAGTGGATTTAACCACGCTTTGCGCGTCGTTGCGCGAGGCCTGTCCGCCTTCCACGTTGGCATAGACGGCGATGTAGTCATCCTCATTGTTCAAATAGTCGCGGTCAGAGGGTCGATGGTATAGTTGATTTCAGGGATTTGCGGCCCAGCTGTATTGAAGAATCTTTCCATACACTTTTCATTTTGCCTGCAAAGGTATGGTTTTTTGTGAAACAAAACGCACGCTGCGAAAAAGTTAACAGACAAGAGTCTCCTCCATGCCTCATGGCTCACAATGATAACCACGGAAGGCCTGGCCAAAGGAATGTATTCGGGGATGATTCAAAACGTGGTGACAATGGATGACTTGTTTAAATGACAATCGACAGATTTCGCCCGAACATCCATTATAATACGATTTCAGGCGAAATCTACCAAGTTTTGGTTAGATTTCGCCCGAAACAAAGTTTGACTTTCTAATACACACAAATACTGTTTATTGCTTTACGAGATTATATTCGTAATGCCCGACACCGTTTTTATCAGCAGAGATTTTCAGATTCTTGCCATTATATTGGTAATCATACTGCCCTTCCAGGATTAGATTCCCATCAAAGTCGGTAGTCCATGGATTCTCATCGGTAAAAGTAATTTTTCCTTCCTCAAAGGAATAAGTCCCAGAACCACCAGCGGGAATCCTGTCCGGATTACCAGTACATGAATACCTTCCGTTTTCCAAAACTAAGGTTGTTCGGCCTGATTGTTTACCAGATTTGTAAGTTACTGAAAATGTCCCCTTGTACTTTCCTTCACTAATTGGGGTGTCCGAATTATCCTTACTACAACTCATAAAAAGCAACGGCAAAGAGAGAGCCGTAAAAATCAAAAATTTGTGCTTCATAACTCTGTATTTTTATTGTTAAGTTCATTTCTTGAAACGAAAGGAAAACATAATTATTGTATTGGGAAAGAATTTACTTTTTGAACTATTCGATATTTCCGAATAGTTGCCAATTGCGGATTTTTTTGTAATTTCGCGCAAAATTATAAATCTGAATTGCTTGCGTTACTCGCAATGACGCGAAGCAACGATAAGAGAATTTTAAATCTTTGAATATTAAATCATTAAATCTTTGAATATGAAATACGACATCATCGTAATCGGCAGCGGCCCCGGGGGCTATGTGGCTGCCATCAGAGCATCGCAATTGGGCAAGAAAGTGGCCGTGGTCGAGAAGGCCGAAGTGGGCGGCATCTGCCTCAATTGGGGCTGCATCCCTACCAAGGCTTTGCTGAAAAGCGCACAGGTTTACACCTATATCAATCACGCCGAGAACTACGGCATCAAGGTGGAAGGCGAAGTGAAACCCGACATGGAAGCCGTCGTAGCCCGCAGCCGTGGCGTGGCCGACACCATGAGCAAGGGCGTGCAATACCTCTTCAAGAAGAACAACGTGGACGTCATCGCCGGCTACGGCAAGCTGACCGCCGACAAGCAAGTGGAAGTGACCGACGCCGAAGGCAACGTCACCATTTACGAAGCCGACGACATTATTTTGGCTACGAGGCGCCATCGGCTCGGAGTTCGCTTTCTTCTTCACCTCAATGGGAGTGAAAGTGACCTTGGTGGAATTCCTACCCAATGTGGTCCCGAATGAGGACGAGGAAGTTTCCAAGCAAGTGGAACGCGCCTTCAAGAAACTGAAGATGACCGTGATGACCGAGGCCTCGGTGACGCACGTCGACACCACTGGCGAGAAGTGCGTGTGTACCATCAGCACCAAGAAAGGCGAAAAGACCGTGGAGGCCGACATTGTT
>CACXQO010000292.1 GCA_902769815.1 uncultured Bacteroidia bacterium
TCAATTTCCTTCCTGCCCCAAGCCGCGAGGTTCATGTCGGCCACCAAATAAGGCAGTTTATTGTCTAAAAGTCTGTTATCCATCTGTTTATGCTTTTAATTTGTCTTCCAATATGAATTGGCAAAGATAAGCAAATTTCCAACATCCGCAACAAACTGTTTCCCTTATTATTCAGCAGGCAAACGGAAATAAGTGATGCCGTAATGTATGGTGTATTGAATCAAGCCATAATGTTTGGCATAGTAAATCTCAATAGGGTCATTATCACGAAGCAATTCATACTCAACCAATTGGATATAAAGCACATCATCATAAGAAACGCCATCAACTTCAAACGATTCCAACAATTCAGAAGTAAACTCTATTTTCGGTGATTCTTTTCTCATGGGCGTAAGTGTCTTTCCACGAAGACTAAAAGTAAAAGGCAGGCCGTGAAGTCCAATTTCAAACTTGTCATCCACATTCACCTCCGTGCCCCACCCTGCCGTGACGGTAACATAATAGCCTGTGGAATAGTCAAGATACCCTTTTTGATCCATGCTTTCGCGCTCCGTCTTGTTCGTCGTCATAAAAGATGAACTCGACTCTTCCAAGAATTGAATCGAAGGAGTGCTCACATGAAGTCCTCGCTCGATACCATTCTCGTCCCTGATAATGCATTCGCGCTTGTCGTCATCCACAAACCATGATTTAACCTCATCACTGATATAGCATTGTTTTACCTTGACACAAGACGACATCAAGGCAACCAAAATCAACAGAATCAAACATTTATTCCTCATAAATCCAGTATTTTTCACCATTTGACATTTCTATGCCGACAAAGCCTTTCGCATAATTGTAATAACAAATGGCCGCATAAACGGTTCCCTCGGCGACAGTATAATCGGGGTCACAATCCAATTTGAACACATCGTAATAGGTATGTCCGTTCACTTCAAGAGAGTCCAGCATGACGTAATCTGTAGCATCGGTGTTGATAAATGGAACGTTTGCATCACTATTCGCCAACACGATATAGCCCGTTTTGGAGGCATCCAAACCCTCTAATTCATACCGCATATATTCGTTTGACAGAAATAATTCCATCTCAAAGGTAGGATAGTCAGGCTTTAACGTGATCCAATACACTTGATAATCATAAACCGTTGAGCCATACCAACCAGAAGGCTCATCCAAAGAACTGAAATGCCCCATCGACACATGGTAATTGATGATTTGACGATGGCTTTCATGCATCATCTTGACGACATCGCCATTCTGATACGGTACAGTGGCCAGATATTCCTCCGGAATATCCCCAAGGTGGATGATTTCAGTTTTTGAGGGTTCCTTTGTGCAAGCTGCAAACAGCATCACCATGATTCCCAGAACGATAGTTCCCGCCGTTTTTCTGAAAAATTGTTTCTTGCTTTTCATTTTGCTGGTTTTTAGGATTTCATGCTGCAAAGTTACATAAAATTCGATACATGATAAAAAAGCGGAGAATTTCTCCGCTCGAATTTTAACACGAATTGCCACGAATTGGACACGAATTTTCAAAAATAATAATTCATGAATAATTTATGATAAATTTCTGATAATTCGTGTTTTAAAATCAATCTGGCAAGCGATACAAAGTCAGTTTGTCGTCCAATGTGCATTGAATCAGGCCGTAATGCTTGGCATAATAGATTTCGGTTGGGAAATTAGTCATCCAAGGATAAGCGACATCGACCAGTTTGAGATGCATAATACCCTGATATTCCACATCGTGAACATTGAATTTGTCGAGGTATTCAGCTATGAATTCCATCTCGCTGTCATTATTGTACTCGTAACAATACCTCGGATAAAACTTGTTGCCATCGATGCGCATGGTGTAATGCGCCGGGCCGAAATCCATCCTGAAATCGTCAGTGCCTTCCGGCGCGTTCTCAAGATTGTCAGCGGTCAAGCTAACGCTCATATTCAACGTGGAAAAAGAGGAAAATCCGCTTTGGTAAACATGCTCAAATTCAAAGTCTTTCACATATATACCCATAAAAAAGCTTTCCTGTTGCGACATGTATTGGTCAATATCCGCAAATGAAAACGACTGCGAAACTCCGTTGTCGTCGCGCATGGTGAACTTGAGGTTGGCTGTGTCGGCGAACCACGCGCGGTTGGAATCTTGCACATAGTAAGATTGGGTTGGCTTCGTGCATGAAGCCGTCACAAAGGCCAAAGCCAAGATAATCAAAAATTTAGTCTTCATAAAGCATGTATTTTTCACCGTTAGACATCACAATTCCCACAAAACCGTTTTCATAGTTGTAGAGAATGGTTTCGGCATGAATCAATTCGTCAACATTATTATAATAGTCTGTTTTCAACTTGAAGACATCCTTGTAATAACGACCATTAACTTCCAATGAATCAATAATTTCGTAATCAGAATGGTCATCGCCGACGAATGGCACTTTTGCACTGCCGACAGCAAAGATGTCTGCCTTTTTATACCAAGACTGCATCTCCTCTTCATTCAGCATGTACGCATTTGATAAAGAGATGCTCAGGTCGAATACCGGATACTTTGGCTTACAAGTAGTCATGTCCACTTCGTACTCATAATAATAGTCAGGAGCAGGCTCGAAACGTGTTGGCACAGTGCCGTAGCCCTCGCTTGAAGTTTTGTGTCGGCGGCGTTCCACTTCAAATTCGATGATGACCTTACTTGTTTCGTGCTGCATACGGAACACGTCGCCGTTTTGGTAAGGCACGGTGGCTAAATACTGTTCGGGGATGCGTCCCAAGTCGATGTGAACTGGCTCCTTACTCGGGCAAGCCGTGAGCAGCAGCAACAAGGCCCCGAAAACCGCCGGAGCCGTCATTTTTCTGAAAAATCGTTTCTTCGTTTTCATTTCGATACGGTTTAAAGTTTTCGGCTGCAAAAATATGGCAAATTCCAGCTCAAAATGCAAGTTTTGTGGGCATTACAAACTTTTGAAAAACCAACAAATTGGTTTTCAAATATTTGTAAATTCAGATTACAACATTATTTCGTAACTTTGCAGCCCCAAAACACATTGTTTTTGAAATGACGCAGAAGGAATCGGTCAGGAAAGAGCTGTTCAGGTATGCCCTGCCGAGCATCGTCGGGATGCTCATCGTGGGCTTGCAGACCATCATCGACGGACTGTTT
>CACXQO010000293.1 GCA_902769815.1 uncultured Bacteroidia bacterium
GTTTGTGGTGATGGCAGGCTGCGACGGTCGTATGAAGAGCCGCGAATACTACACCGAATTTGCCAAGGCCTTGCCCAAGGATTGCGTCATCCTCACGGCAGGTTGCGCTAAGTACAAGTACAACAAACTTGGTTTGGGCGACATCAATGGCATTCCGCGCGTGTTGGATGCGGGACAGTGCAACGACAGTTACTCGCTGGCACTCATCGCATTGAAGCTGAAGGATGTGTTTGGCTTGGACGATGTGAACCAACTGCCCATCGCCTATAACATCGCGTGGTATGAGCAAAAGGCCGTCATCGTGCTGCTGGCTTTGCTCAGCCTCGGCGTGAAGAACATTCACCTCGGCCCGACCTTGCCTGCTTTCCTTTCACCCAATGTGGCCAAAGTCTTGGTCGAAAACTTCGGCATTGGCGGGATTAGTACGGTTGAGGAAGATATGAAATTGTTTGGGATTTGAGTTTGATGCCAGACTATAATGTGGGACGCGAGGCAATTTACAATCTCGCGTCCTGTGTTTTATTGGTTTTCAGATTATCACCTCCCACCGTCCGCCTTTGGCAGGGCCAACATGCCGGATGATTCCGTTTTCCTTCAGCCACTTGATGTTTTTGTCCATCGCGGTTGTGCTCATGCCTAACAACTCCGCCAGTCTGCGCGTCGATATGGAAGGATTTTGGGTGAGGCAACGTAGGATGGTCAAACGGTTTTCACCCAACCATTCGTCGGATTTTTCACCCAACTTTTCACCCAACCATTCATCGGGTTTTTCACCCAACTTTTCACCCAACCATTCATCAGGTTTTTCACCCAACCTACCGTCTGAGATTTCAACGGCGGATTCGTTGATTTCCCAATGGCCACCTTTTTGACCGTTCACTCTTGAAATAACTCCTTCTGCCTTAAGTAAATTGATGTGAAACCTTACTCCATTTCTTGAAAGTTCGCATATTTTCATAAGGTTTTCTAAAGTTACATTGGGAGATTCTTTTATTGCATTAAGTATTTTTTCTCTGTTCTTTGTGCCAGTTTTTGTACCAGTTTTTGTGCCAGTTTTCTGTGTAGTTTTCTGTGTAGTTTCTATGATGTTTTCACCCAACCTGTTTTCATCTTCTTCAAACAAGGCGCTTTTCAAAGCAGCGAAATGCACACGCAAACCCGTACCCAGCAACTCATATCTCGGCTTTGCTGCACCAAGATCCGTGCAGGCGTTGCATATTTTCTGTATGCCACGCCCCCAAGTCTCGATGTAGCCAGCGTAATAGAAAGCGTTGGCAATGTTTTCGTTGTAAGGTATCGATTCGTGCGGCTCCATCAAGGTTTCCACCGTCCAGTTTTCGGGCAAGATGCAACGGTTGCTGATGATGATGGCCTCGTCCTCGATTCGGATTTGTATGGGCGTGCCAAACATATAGCAGTTGTGGGCGATAGCGTTGTAAACCGCCTCACGTATGGCATCGCGCGCAAAAGGATAGGTTTCAACCCTCCTGTCGTGTTCGTAGGTGATTTTTGCCTTCAAATATTTCAGGTAAATCAGGTCTATCACCTTGTCGGCAATTTTGATGAGCGAATCCTCCAAAACATCCTGATACAGCAAGTCGGCGTTGCCACTGAAACGCCCCATCTTCACATAACTGCCAACCTGAACCCGACTCGGGTCGCTGTGGAAAAGCAGCACTGCTGAACGTTTCAGTTTGCCGTCGGCCATCAAGTGGAGTTTTTTCAACAATTCTTCGTTCGAAATGTCCAAATCCTCTTGGGTCATCCGCTTGCTTCTCAAGGCTTCGCGACGGAATATCTTGAAACTGTCGCTATCGAGGTCATCGACGGTAACATCGTCAACGGTGACATCTTCCCAACGGAAGCCCGTCCTGCGCATAATGAACGCCGAAAGAGCGTTTCCTGTCAGCAACTGCTTGGTGCTGCCGCTACGGTAATGGAACTCGCCGTGATAGCTGACGGGGAAGGCACTTGGCTCCACTTTTATCGCGATATAATCCTTTCCGTCCTTCTCCAAAAGACTGACATCGGGCATAATGCCCAATCCCGCTTGCACTTGGTTCGGGATGTCCTCCATCAACTTTTTCGCATTGGGCAGACCGACCATCTCGCCATTGTCGTTGACCCCGACATAGATTGTCCCGCCTTGCGCATTGGCAAAGCCGCAGAGCCACTTCAGGTACTCCGTCCGCCACGATTCCTTGTATTCTATGTTCTGGTTTTCAGCCATAAAAGGATTGAAAATATCGGCAAAGGTACAACTTTTTTGGTTTTTCACAACCTACCGTTTCCCATACCCCTTCCCGTCTTTAACAATTACTCCCTCGCTCACCATTTCCGAAAGCACGCGGCTGAGCGAGGGTCTTGTTGCGCCAAGTTGTTCGGCAGCGGCGGCCACGGAAGTGATGCTGCCGTTGGCTTCAAGGTATTCGATGACGCGGTTGCGAAGGCTGTTGACGGCGAAGGTACGCATCTTTCGACTTAGGAAATGGCCGCGTTCGGAGAGAATCTCAAGAAAGGCGCGCAACACGGTCGGCTCCTGTTGCATAAACTCAAAAAAAGCCTCACGGTTGATGTGCCACACGGCGCAATCGGTGAGGGCGGTGACTTCCACAGGGACGACATTATTGTTGGCAAACAGAAACGCTGGAGCCAGCAACATTGGGGCTTTCAGATGGTCGACGAGCACCTCGCGGCCTTCCTCGCCCATCATTCGCGCCTCGGCCTGACCTTCGACAAGTACCATCAGCGCACGGCAAGGGTCACCTGGGTTGAGCATCCGCCTTCCAGCGGGATAATCCTGTCGGCGACAAGGACTTTCGAGCAGACGCTCCAAGGATTCATCGCTGCATCCTGCAAAGAGTTTGATACGTTTTATTTCTTCCATAACAGTATTTTTTCAGCGCAAAAATACGAAAAAAGTGCCTGATGTGCCCAGTGGGAGACATCGAGGAAGCGTAAGACGCAGTTCTTGACAATCAAACCGCCGCAAGGGTTTTCTTGACCTTTGCGGCGGTTATTTTCAAAAATCGTCAAAACTTGGGATAAGACCCCTTGACATTACCCATCAATAGGGATTTCACGGTTTTTGAAATGGCCATTACTTTGCAGTGTCAAACAACTAAAAGTAAGCCTATGAAAACAGCATTAAAGAAAATGAAA
>CACXQO010000294.1 GCA_902769815.1 uncultured Bacteroidia bacterium
TGCCCGCTGCGGCGTGCCGCAAGTGGTGGCCGTCAAGTCCGATTCGGGCATGATGGGTGGCCGCGTGTCGCATGAGTTCATGCTGCTCACCGACATCGGTGAGGACACCATCGTCATTTGTCCCGAGTGCGGTTACCGTTCCAACAGCGAAGCCGCCGACTGCATCGTCCACAACGAGGACTATCCTATTGAGCCTTTGGAGGAGGTCTTGACCCCCGACCAAAAGACCATCGAAGAGGTGTGCAACTTCTTGCACAAGTCGCCCTTGCAATCCTGCAAAGCCGTTCTGTATCAACGCAATATGGATGACAGCCTAGTTATCGTCTTCCTGCGCGGCGACCTTGAAGTAAACGAAACCAAGCTCCGCAACCTGCTTGGTGCCGAAGTCCATGCCGCTACGGTCACGCCTGAAATGGGCATTTGCGCTGGCTTCATCGGGCCGAAGGGTCTGCCGGAAGGCATCACCGTAGTTTACGACGAGTCGTTGAAGACCTTGAACTCGTTTGTGGCGGGTGCCAACAAAGTGAATTATCACTACAAAGGTATGAACATGGCCCGCGACTTGGGCGAAGTGAAGTATGACAGCGTGGCCAAGGCCACAGCCGGAGGCATTTGCCCCGTTTGCGGCAAGCACAGCATTACCATCAGCCGTGGCATCGAGGTGGGCAACATCTTCCAACTCGGCACGAAATACACCGAGTCGATGAATATGCAGTACCTCGACAGCGACAACACACTGAAATACCCCATCATGGGTTGCTATGGCATCGGCGTGGGTCGTTTGATTGCCTCGGTCTGCGAGGTGAGCCACGACGACTATGGCCCGATTTGGCCTATCACCATCGCCCCTTGGCAGGTGCAGTTGTGCGCCTTGCGCGTGGCCGACGAGAACGTGCGCCGCGTGGCCGACAAGGTTTACGAAGACCTGAAAAAGGCTGGTGTTGAAGTCCTCTATGACGACCGCAACATCAGCGCGGGCGTGATGTTCTCCGATGCCGACCTTCTTGGCGTGCCGCTGCGCATCGTGGTCAGTCCGAAGACTTTGGAGCGCAACGCCATCGAGTTTGCCGCCCGCGACAAGTCCTTCAAAGCCGACTTGAATCCTGACAATGTCGTTGATGACGTGAAGGCCAAGATTGCTGAAATGATTACTGCATTAACGCCTGAAGATTGATGCAGGCACAGTTTTCAACAAAAATCGGCTCAAATTCGCACGGATTTGGGCCGATTTTTATTAATTTGGCAGCCTTACCGAAAATTATTTACTTTTGCAGGTGAAAACACAGACACCATGGAAACGCAACCTCGCTACATCAGCCCATATACCGACTTCGGCTTCAAGTACATCTTCGGCAGTGAACTGAACAAGGAATACTTGATTTCGTTCCTGAACGCCCTTTTCGAAGGCAGGCACAACATTACGGACATCACTTACCAGAATTCAGAACATCTTGACGAGGTGGTGTATTCCCGCCGTGCCATATTCGATGTGTATTGCACAACAGATAAGGGCGACCACATCATCGTGGAGATGCAAAATGTGGATCAAGATTATTTCGCTGACCGAATGGTGTATTATTCCACTTTTCCCATTCGTGAGCAAGCCAAGCGCGGTGACTGGGATTATAAGCTGAATCCCGTCTACACAATTGGCATCCTGAACTTCATTTTTGACAAGAACAGCGAGGATGTCCATCATGAGGCCAAACTGATGAACGTGGCGACCAAGGAGGTGTTTTACGACAAGTTGTCGTTCATCACGATTGAATTGCCTAAGTTCAACAAGAAAGAAGACGAGTTGGTGACGCTTTACGACAAGTGGTTGTTTGTGTTGCGCAACCTTTCACGGTTGATGGAACGCCCGGCCGCTTTGCAGGAAAGGGTGTTTGCCTCGCTGTTCCGCCATGCTGAGATCGACAAGATGCAGCCTAACGAGCGCAGGCAGTACGAAAAATCATTGTTCGACTATAATGATATTAATAATAGCAATGTAAAGCATTTCCGAGAGGGTAGGGAAGAGGGCTTGAAAGAAGGCAAGGAAGTAGGTGCAAAAGAGAAAACCATGGAAATCGCTCGCAACATGAAAGCAGCAGGAGTGAATATAGCGGTGATACAAACAACCACAGGCTTGGGTGAGGAAGAAATAGAAAGGCTCTAATACCAATCGGCTCATTTTCCAACAAAAATCGGCTCAAATTCGCACGGATTTGGGTCGATTTTCTTATCCAATTGTGCCGATTGTCACCAAACTCCAACCAAATCACATACTTAGCGTGTTGATAATTCTGTTGACAAAAAAATCGACAATTAATTTGCCCGATGAGGGCAAAATGATATACCTTTGCCGAACAAGGTTTTTCCCAATGGGCTTTTCAAAACCTTTTGATAATCAGGAATTTTTGAAAACGAGCATATTGTATGAGCAACGGAGGTTTGTATATTACCAAACGAGATGGCAAACAGGAAGCCTTCTCTTTAGACAAGATAAAAATCGCCATCAGCAAGGCCTTTCTCGCCTCGGGCTTCTATGCCACTGACGAGGACTTGAACGGAATATTGAGCCGCGTACGCGTGACCAACGGCATCACCGTGGAGGAAATCCAAAACCAAGTGGAAACCGCACTGATGGCCGAACAGTATTACACGGTGGCGAAAAACTATATCCTGTATCGCCAAAAGCATACCGAAGACCGCGAAATCCGAGAGAAAATCGACTTTTTGAGCAATTATGTCAATGCTTCGAATGCCGCCACTGGCTCAAAGTATGATGCCAACGCCAATGTGGAAAAGAAGAACATCGCCACATTGATTGGCGAACTGCCCAAGTCGAGTTTCATCCGCATCAACCGCCGCCTTTTGACTGACCGCATCAAGTCGATGTTCGGAAAGGAGCTCGCTGATCGTTACCTCTACCTGCTCAACAACCACTTCATTTACAAGAACGACGAGACCTCTTTAGCCAACTATTGCGCCTCCATCACCATGTATCCGTGGCTGAACGAAGGCACAAGCAGCATCGGCGGCAACAGCACCGCACCCACCAAACTGCGCTCGTTCTGTGGCGGCTTTATTAATATGGTGTTCATGGTGTCGTCGCAACTTTCCGGTGCCTGTGCCACACCCGAGTTCCTGATGTATATGAA
>CACXQO010000295.1 GCA_902769815.1 uncultured Bacteroidia bacterium
CCATCGACTACTGGCTCGACAACCCGAAAGAGCGTGAAAACATGGAAAAAACCTACGTCAAGGCTGCCAAAAAGTACAGTCTGTCCATTTCCGTGCGCATGTTCGAGGAGATGCTGAACGAGGAAATCGAGGAGCAGAATACATTATCCGGTAAAGACAATAATTGAAATAATGAAATACAAATTGTTGCTTGTTTTTACAATTTTCTCATTATACCTACATGCGCAAGAGGAGGTTGAGTACTTGCCGTATGGCAATATGGATTCATGGACCGTGCGGTATATTAAGGAATCTTTCTTATTGGGAGGTAAGACACGTGCTTTGTACGTCATCGCCAAGACCGACACTATCCGCAAAAACAAGCCCTACCCATACGACAGTGATGATTCGCCATGGTGTACGAGCAATGCATACGCCAAGGTGCTAGGGGTGGAGAAAGCTGCCGTTTCGGTCATCCCTGAGCGGCGCGGCAATGGTTATTGCTGCCGTTTGGAAACCACGCTTCAAACTGTGACAGCTGTTGGTATCGACCTCAAGGCTCTTGCCACAGGTTGCGTGTTCACAGGCGCCCTTCTTGACCCAATGACAATGGAAGGTTGCAAAGTGCCGTTGAAGACTATGGACATGGGTGTTCCTTTTACGAAACGTCCAAAAGCTTTAATGCTTGATTATAAGGCTGTTATCCAAAAAGATAAGGATTTGGTAAAGGCTACCGGGTCCACTAAAGTGACTTCTTTCCAAGGGCAGGATGCGGGCGAGATTGTTCTTTTCCTACAGCACCGTTGGGAGGATGCCGATGGAAACATATTTGCCTACCGCGTAGGGACGGCATACGAGCGCATCACGCAAAGCATCCCAACATGGCAGAACGACCACAAGCTGCCTGTGCGTTATGGCGACATCACACAGTCTTCTGACTATAAAACTTGGGAAAAACTATCAAAAGATCGTTTTATGGCTCGCAATTCAAAAGGGAAGATGGTGCCCGTGCAAGAGGTTGGCTATAAAGCAGATGTGGAGCCCACCCACCTGATTCTGCAAATTTCCGCAGGATGTCAGGAACCGTTTGTCGGCTGTCCAGGCAATGTGGTCTGGTGCGACAATATCAGGTTGGTGTATTAAAAGTAGTATTTTTGCAAACCATTTATACCATTAAACCGCTTTATTTATGAAAATCCTCTTCGCTTTAGACACATACGATACCAACAACAACGGGACAAGCATCTCGGCACAGCGTTTTGCCAATGAACTGGAGCGGCGTGGACATGAGGTGCGAATATTATGTGCCGACCCGAAGGAGACGGATGAGAAAGGCGTGGCCTTGCCGGTGGAGGTGACAGGGAAATACATTGTACCTGAATTTATAATACCTTTGTTCAACCCGCTGATCAAGAAACATGGTTTCACATTCGGTGATGCTCGATCCAAGTCAAGACCTGTCATCCGTGAGGCAGTAGAGTGGGCAGATGTTGTGCACTCTTTTCTTCCTTTTCCGCTTGATATAGTGGCAAGCAATTATGCGGCAAAGATTGGGAAACCCAACACGGGAGCATTCCATGTCCAGCCCGAAAACATAACGTCGTCAGTGGGTTGTGGGAAAGTGCAATGGGTACAAAACATGCTTTACCGGCTTTTCCGTAACACGTTTTACTACAAGTATCGCCATATCCATGTGCCGTCGGCCTTTATGGGGCGTATGCTTGAGGAGAGAGACTACAAGGCGAAGATTCATGTCATCAGCAATGGCATACAGGATGCGTTCATGGAGGCCGGGGAAAACAAGATTGACAACGGCAGGCCGCTGAAGTTGCCGGAATACCAGGGCAAGATTGTGATTATGATGGTTGGACGTCTTGCGAAGGAAAAGCGACAAGATGTCATCATTGATGCCGTGAATCACTCAAAATATGCCGACAAAATACAGCTGGTTTTTGCCGGAAAGGGACCGCAATATGAAAAGTACGTGAAACTGGGCGAAAAGCTTGCCAATCCACCGCAGTTTGTGTATGTCAAACAGGATGAATTGATAAAACTGCTTCTCCAGTGCGACTTGTATGTACATGCCAGCGACATGGAGAGCGAGGCCATCTCGTGCATTGAGGCTTTCGCCACGGGTCTGGTGCCTGTCATCGCCAACAGCGAGCTCTCAGCCACGCGGCAGTTTGCGTTGGATGACCGGTCGCTGTTCCTGCCGGGTAACCCGAAAGACCTCGCCCGTGCCATCGACTACTGGCTCGACAACCCGAAAGAGCGTGAAAACATGGAAAAAACCTACATCAAGGCTGCCAAAAAGTACAGTCTGTCCATTTCCGTGCGCATGTTCGAGGAGATGCTGAACGAGGAAATCGAGGAGCAGAAGTGTAATTGTCGCTATTAAGGAGAAACCCAACTGAAATTCTCCTTCCCTGCTCCAATCTCGAAATGGCACTTGACAATGCCGAGGTCGAGGGCGGCGTAGCCGATAAATGAGAATTGCCTTCGTGAAGGAAGAACTCAAACTTCTGCTGGTTGACGGCCGTGGGTGCTAACAAAGCGGCTTCCATGCCTTTGCGGAACCATTCAGGCATGGCACCTTCCACATGGCAGAAATGCTCAATGCCCTTCTTTTGCGGATGGGCATTGCCTTGGTTGGCTCCATAGCCCAAAGCGATTACTGCCACCAAAGATTCACCATCAAGCACTTGGTATTGGTCGGGTTGTTTCTTGTAGGACAAGCCCACCCAACAAGTGTTCAGGCCGAGGGTTTGTGCCAACAGCACCACTTTCTCGCCGTAGTAGCCGAGTTTCACGTCCTCGCCTTTCGGCCCTACAACGGCGATATAGTTGCCAACTCCTTTGAACCCGCCATATTTGGCCATGCCAGCGGCAAAGGCTTTCGGCTCGTTGGTGACCAACTGAAGGTGCAATTGACCCTCCTTATTACATTCGTCAATCAAGGCCTGCAATTGCGCGACCTTTTCCGATTCGATAGGTTTTTCCAAGTATTGCCGCACCGAGTGGCGGGCAACGATTGCTTCATTTAGTGTCATAATGTATTTGTTTGTAGGCTGCAAATATAGGGCATTTTTTACGAAACAAAAAAACGATAGTTGATTTCTTTCAAAGTCTTTCGCGACAATGTGTTTCCACCCATCAATACCGTATCTTATAATACTCCAACAACGCCTTGAAATTATCCTGTGCCGTCAAGCAGGTGTCGCGCAAATAGCCGTTGATTTTGCCCCAGTTTTGGATACCTCTGTAATAGAACAAGCGCAAATCCTCTGTGATGATGAACGGCACTATGTTCGTTTGAAGGCATTGCCAAAACAACAATAGCCGCCCGACACGTCCGTTGCCATCCTGAAACGGATGGACGCGCTCAAAACGCACATGGAAGTCCAAAAGGTCATCAAATTTAATCTGCTTTTTGGCATTGTATTCGGCCAATAGCGACTTCATCTGACGATGGACTTCTTTGGGCTGGGCGGTTTCCTCTTCTCCAACGGCATTGGCCAAACGCTTGTAGTCGCCTACGGCAAACCACGATTTTTGGCTGTCGGAAGTGTTGGCTTTCAACAACAAATGCAATTGCTTGATGTGCGCCTCGGTAATCTTGTCGGTGGCATGGTCGATGACATAATCGACGCAGCGGAAATGGTTCACGGTTTCCAAAATGTCGTCGATGCGTGTGCTCTCCGTAGTGATGCCCAAGGTGTTGGTCTCGAAAATGTAGCGCGTCTGTTCTTTGGTCAATCGGCTACCTTCAATATGGTTGGAATTGTAGGTCAGGTCGATTTGGGTGCGATGGTAGATGCCGCCTTTCAGCTTTGTTTCCTTCTGCTCGCGCAAAGCGGCAAGCAAAGGCGACACCTTGATTTTGCTGCGTTTGGGTATGATGGCCTCGGCGGGAATGTTCCATGTCTTTCCCGTGAGGAACGCGCCATCTATCTTCCCCGTAGCGCAATAGTTACGGGCGGTGCGCTCACTGATGCCGTGTTTTTCGGCAAACTGACTGACTGAAATGTATTTCATTTATCGGCAAGTTTTTCTTCAAAATCCGCCACAAAGATAGTGGTTTTTGCCGCTATCGGCAAGTTTTTGCTCAATTCTTCTGATTAATCAAGTCCAGCAGCGTCTGTTATTACGCTGGAAAAACTTAAAAACCTGCCTCATCTGTTAGGCAAATCATGCAAAACAAACAGATGGTTACTGATTATTTGTAGCGGATTTCTCCTCCTCAAGCGCTTCCTTGGCATGGGCCAAAGCCGCATCGAAATTGTCGTGGATGTTGCCCTTGCCGATGAGGAAGGAAATGCGGCATTTGTCTAACGACTTGCGGACATTGGGCTGCACGCCTGAAAGGATGATTTTCTTGTTGTCGGTCTTGAGCGACTTGATGGCTTCCATGAAGTTGCGCTCGCCGGTTTCGTCCATGAAAGGCACATGCCTCATTCTGATAATCAATATTTTGGTGGAATCGGGACGGCCTTTCAGCACCTCACTAAAATGCTTCGCTGCGCCGAAAAAGAACGGCCCGCTGATTTCGTAAATCTCGATGCCTTTGGGGATGTCGTCGTAGTTTTCCATCGTATTGGTGTCCAAGTCGTTCTTCAAGATGGCTTCTCCGTTGTCGGCCATGCGCTTCATGAACATCAACGATGCCAGCACAATGCCGACCTCGATGGCCACGGTCAAATCGACGAGCACGGTGAGGAAGAAGGTCACAAGCAGGATGATGATGTCGTAGGGCGAGCCGCGAAGGATGGAGGCAAAGCTGCGCCATTCGCTCATGTTGTAGGCTACCACAATAAGGATGCCCGCGAGGCACGACATGGGAATCAGTTTGGCATAGTTTCCCAAACATAACATGATGAGCAACAAAGTGATAGCGTGAACAATACCCGCAACGGGCGTGCGGCCTCCGTTCTTGATGTTGGTGGCGGTGCGGGCGATGGCACCTGTGGCTGGAATACCGCCAAACAAAGGCGTGATGATATTGGCGATGCCTTGACCGATAAGCTCGGTGTTGCTGCGGTGGTGGCTACCGATCATACCGTCGGCAACGACCGCTGAAAGCAACGATTCGATGGAGCCGAGCAAGGCGATGGTGATGGCTGGCTGCACATAGTTTCCAACATTCTCCCAATGCACCTCCGGGATGCTCAGCGCGAGACTGCCCTTGATTTCACCGAACATGCTTTCGATGGTGGTCACGGGAATGTCGAAGATGGCCACCAAAGCCGAAACCAAGATGATGGCCACAAACGAACCAGGAATTTTGTTAGTCAACTTATTGAATGTCAAACTTATCACAATGGTTACAACTGTGATGCCCAATGCCCAATAGTTGATGGTTCCGAGGCTGTCGAAATACACGCCCCATTTGTCGACAAACCCTGCCGGCACATTGGCGATTTCAAGTCCGAGGGCGTCTTTTATCTGGGTTGAGAAGATGGTCAGGGCGATGCCGCTGGTGAAGCCCACCACCAAAGGATGGGGAATGAAGCGCAGTGAAGCCCACCACCAAAGGATGGGGAATGAAGCGCAACAGCGAACCCAATTTCAGCAACCCGAACATAATCATAAAAATGCCTGCCAGAATGGTCGAAATCATCAGGCCGTCAAGCCCGTATTGCGACACGACGCCCGCGATGATGATGACGAAAGCCCCCGTGGGACCGCCAATCTGCACACGGCTTCCACCCAACAACGAAATCAGGAATCCCGCAATGATGGCGGTGACGATACCCTTGTCGGGCGATACGCCCGAAGCCACCGCAAAGGCGATAGCCAACGGCAACGCCACGATGCCCACGATGATGCCCGAAAACAGGTCTTTTGTGAATTGTTTCTTCGTGTATCCCTTTTTCAAAACGCTGAAAAACTTG
>CACXQO010000296.1 GCA_902769815.1 uncultured Bacteroidia bacterium
TACGACCGCAGCAAGGCCGTCAACCTTTATTATTCGTGCATCGGTTATCAAGATACCGTCGTGAGCCTCACGCCGAGGCAGTTGCAGCGCGACTCCATCAACATCAGTTTCCGAATGAGGAAGATGAGCTACGACCTTCAGGAAGTGGGCGTTACGGCACACAGCGACTTTTACCGAAGCCCGCGTGGCACCAACATCGCCGACATAGCCTTTGCCGATGACAGGATTTTAGTGCTTGAAAACAGGGCAAAAACCTCCTCGTTGCGCCTACTCGACCTCAATGGCAATGAGATGGGTGTTACGGATTTTGATGGCTTTTATGATGAACTGTATATCGACGCTTTCGGAGATTTTCTCCTTTTGGGCCAAGACTCTTGTTTGCAGGTTTGTTTCGATGCGGCGGGGAAAGCCTTGCCCGTTTCCACATTCACGAAAGACCTCTTCCGCGACAAGATCCGGAAAATCGTGTTTGAGTTCAACGATGCTTACCTGTTGCGTAACACGGCCTACGAGAAGCGTGACTATTATGTGAAGGAGTTCCACGGGCAGGCGCAAACCTACAACTATGTGCTGAAAAACGACTCTTTGAAACAAAGGCGTTTTCTCTATCGTTTTATCGATACGGTGGCGGTCAATGTGTGCCAATCCTATCTGAATGAGATATTTGCCATTTATAATAGTGAGGTGCCAGAGAATGAAAACGAGTTAGTTTTGGGCGTATGGGACGGCAATCTGCTCCGTTTGGCGGTTAATTATAAGATACACAAGCGAATTGGTTGGTATTGTCAGGTATTGGCCACCGAGTACCATACTATTGCATTGAAGTTCAATGATTTCATTCAACTTGTTGATTTGGAGAATTTTGAAATCGTGGAGTTTGACAAGGATTTCCAATTATCAGGCAAACGCCCGCTTACTATCGTTTCGGGGAAAAACTATTTTGCCAATCAGTTTCTTACTGATGAAGCCACGGGGAATACTTACGGCCTTTTCATGCAGAACGGAATCAATTATCTCGGTTGCTATGACCCAGCCAAAGGCACGGTAGGAATGGGCCAAAAAGCCAGTAACAGCATATACCCACGGACTTTCAAGGTGCATAATGGCTATGCCTATAGTGTGTATTTCGACAAGGAGCGGCTGTTTGGGAGGATTAACCGGGTGAAGATAGATTAGATAGGGGAAAATATCAATACAGCATCCCAAACATCCACAAAGGAATGCGGTTCAAATGACCTATTTCCACATCATCAATGGCGAGATAACTGTCGGGGATGTTGGCAATTTGCCTGAAATCCTTGCTGCTGCCACCCACTTCAAACAAATACTTCCCATTTAATAAAAAGTCGCCTTTTTCGGGCATGGTCAACTGGCCAATGGCAGACAACTGGTTGGCGAAAAATGTCTCGCGGCAAGTACCGAGATTCACCACAGACGACAAAGCATACATCAGGTTGCCGTTGCCCAAGAAAATCTTTCCGGGTTTTGCGAGATGCTTGTAGTCTTTTTGTTCCTTGGTTAACAACAAAAGCAGTCCAGCGCGGTCCAACAAATAAAGGATTTTCAGGCATTGCGAAGGCGTTACCTCCAATTCTTGGCTCAGTCGGCTGATATTGGGCTGCAAAGGCACATTAGGCGCAATCACCATCAGCAACTGCTTGGCTTTCTGCACCGTGGTGTATGTGATTTCCTCAACGGCGGGCATGTCGCTTTCCACCACCACATTGGCCACTTCGCGCAGCCGCGAATGGAAATCGTCAACAGAAATGGAATCCTTGTAAAAAGGATAATACCCCGACTGCAAATAGCGATCAAAATACTGAAGCACACGGGTTTGCGAAACGATTTTCATCGCAATGGGCAAATGCGAACCCAACAAGTCTTCGATACTCACGACAGGGAATGCCCCCAAGCCCTCAAATTCAAGGTATTCGCGGAACGAAAGCCCGTGCATGGTGTAAAGCATTTGCCGACGCGACAAATCGACTTTGGAATGGTCAATTTCCAACATCGAAGAGCCAGTGTAAACGATGTGCAACTGGGGATAACTGTCATAGATGTTCTTGATGTAGCGACTCCATTGGTCGAGTTTGTGAACCTCGTCCAAAAACAGATGGGTGAATCCATGCGTATAAAGGTATTCCACCAAATTGAGCAAGTCGTGGGCACGAAACCAAAGGTCGTCCAACGAGGCGTAAAACACATTTTGCAAATCGGGGAAACTCTCTTTGATATGCTGCAGCAACAAGGTGCTTTTTCCCACGCCTCGGGCACCTTTGATGCCAATCAGCCTCGCTTTCCAGTTGATTTTGTCGTGAAGATACCGTTTGAAGGTCAAATCGACCTCGTTCATCTTGTTATTGAACTGATTTACAAGAGGTAAAATATCCTGATATTCCATTTTGTACATTTTTTCAGTGCAAAAATACGATTTTTATACTTTTCAAAGCATAAAAATTGTAAATTTTCTGCTTTCCAAAGCATAAAATCTGCAAAATTCCTTCTTTACAAAGCAGAAATTTATGTTTCTGGACTGCTTAGTTCTTCGCAGTGATGTTCCTCACGTCCCGAAGGGACGACATTACCGTAACCGTAGGTCGCGACCTACGGCAGCGACCGGCAGGCACAACCCCGGCAGGCCGCCCCGCGTCTCGAAGTCTCGCGTCCCGAAGTCAATCAACGATTCAGCAACTTCTTAATCTCATTCAGCTTCATCAACGCCTCGACAGGGGTCAATGTATCAATGTTGGTATTCAAAATGTCCTCCTTGATTTGCAGCAGCAGCGGGTCGTCCAATTGGATGAAACTCAATTGCATACCGTCTTCCACTTTCTTGGTGGCGGCTTTCTCTACTTCCTCGCTGGTGTGCGATTTCTCCAAAACGGACAATAACGCCGTGGCGCGCTCAACGACCTTGCGGGGCATTCCGGCCATCTCAGCAACGTGGATACCGAAACTGTGGGCACTGCCTCCGCGCTTCAGTTTGCGCAGGAAAACCACCTTGTTGCCGACTTCCTTCACCGAAACGTGATAGTTCTTGATGCGGGCGAAGGAGTCCTCCATCTCGTTCAGTTCGTGGTAGTGCGTGGCAAACATCACCTTGGCGCGACTCACGGGGTGGTCGTGCAAA
>CACXQO010000297.1 GCA_902769815.1 uncultured Bacteroidia bacterium
TATGCCGACGGGAGAAATCGAACTGAAAGTCAGCGAGTTCACACTGCTCAACGGCAGCAAGACCCCGCCCTTCACCATTGAAGACGTGAGCGACGGCGGCGACGACCTTCGTATGAAATACCGCTATTTGGACATTCGCCGTAACCCCGTGCGCCAAAACCTTGAATTGCGCCATCGTATGGCGATGCTCGTGCGCAACTATTTGAGCAACCTCAACTTCCTCGAAATCGAGACCCCGATGCTCATCAAGAGCACGCCTGAAGGTGCCCGCGACTTCGTGGTGCCAAGCCGTATGAATCCGGGCGAGTTTTACGCCTTGCCGCAAAGCCCGCAGCAATACAAGCAACTGCTGATGGTGGCGGGTATGGACCGTTATTTCCAAATCGTGCGTTGCTTCCGCGATGAGGACCTCCGCGCCGACCGTCAGCCCGAGTTCACGCAAATCGACTGCGAGATGTCGTTTGTGGAACAAGAGGATGTTTTGAACACCTTTGAGGGCTTGGCCAAGCACCTTTTCAAGGAAATGAAAGGCCTCGAGTTCGACCAATTCCCGCGTATGACTTGGCACGACGCGATGAAATACTACGGCTCCGACAAGCCTGACATCCGCTTTGGGATGAAGTTCGTGGAACTCAACGACGTGGTGAAAGGCAAGGGATTCGGCCTCTTCGACAATGCTGAATTGGTTGTCGGTATCAATGCCGAAGGCTGCTCGGAATACACTCGCAAGCAACTCGACGCCCTCACCGAGTTCGTGAAGCGTCCACAGGTGGGTGCTGGAGGTATGGTGTATATCAAATATAACTCGGATGGAACGTTCAAGTCGTCTGTGGATAAGTTCTACACGCCTGAAGACTTGAAAGTTATCGCCGACAAGTTCGGTGCCAAGCCTGGCGACCTGATGCTTGTCCTCTGCGGCGATGCTATGAAGACCCGCACACAACTCAACGCTTTGCGTCTTGAGATGGGCAACCAACTCGGCCTGCGCAAGCCTGACGAATACGCACCGCTGTGGGTCATCGACTTCCCGCTTTTGGAATGGGACGAGGAAACGCAACGCTATTATGCTATGCACCATCCCTTCACCGCACCGAAACCCGAAGATGAGGCCTTGCTTGACGACCCGACGAAGTGGGGCGACATCCGCGCCAATGCCTACGACATCGTGATGAATGGTGTGGAAGTCGGCGGCGGCTCCATCCGTATCCACGACCGCACTTTGCAGAACAAGATGTTCCACACACTCGGCTTCACCGACGAGAAGGCACAGGAGCAGTTCGGCTTCCTGATGGGTGCCTTCGAGTATGGTGCTCCGCCTCACGCTGGTTTGGCCTTCGGCTTCGACCGTCTTTGCTCGCTCTTCGGTGGTGCCGACAGCATCCGCGACTTCATCGCCTTCCCGAAAAACAACGCTGGTCGCGACGTGATGAGCGGCTCTCCCGCCCCGATTGCCCAGGAGCAGTTGGATGAGTTGCAGATTGCTTTGAATTTGAAGTGATTAGAATATGTTTGTAGAGACGCGATTAATCGCGTCTCTACATATAGTTTTTAGAGAAAAAATGTCTGCTTTTTCAATAATATGCTATAATATATAATAAAGTTGTATCTTTGCCGAAAAGAAGAATAATTACAAAGGTACTAACACTTGAACAAAAGAATTGAGTAGTATTGTTTTTGGCATAATACTTGTTTGATATTTGGTAATACATAATTGCATTGATATGAATGTCATAGTAAATAAATCAGAAAGCAAAAGCGCTACCTTTTACACGATAACAAGTCCTGAAACGAATGTTGTTTGCTGTCGGAGGATTTCTCGAACTGTTCAACTAAAATCTAAACCTATGGCATTTTATAAAGGAGTTGGAACGTTGTTTAATATACCGGGAAAAGCAAGACGAGCTCGTGCTAGTTCTAAATGGGCAGATTATTATGCGATACGGTTGGATTGGGAGAGGGTTGGACAATCCATATACGATGCAGTAATTAAATTTAATCAGCTTAATTATGGAAAATGAAACACTTACTTCGGATACTTCCGGGCAACAGCCTCTTGATGAACAATTGAATACTAATTCCACAAAGAGTGGTAACCAAAGTGCTTCTGCAGGAGATATTAGCCAAGAACAAGTTTTTGAGATAATAGAAAAGCTTCCTAAAGCAGATAGAAAAGCACTTTTGGCTATTATGACAGAAAACCAATTCTCAGGACCTATCCCACCTCCAGAGATATTAGCTGGTTACCAATCAATTCTTCCAGATGCTCCGGAGCGCATATTAATAATGGCGGAGAAAGAACAAGCACATAGACATAGTCTTGAAAATGATGAAATGAAGAGCAGTGTAAAACAAACAAGTATTGGACAAATAATGGGTGTTTGTCTTTCGGGGATGTTTGGTGTTATTAGTTTGGTATTAGGTCTCTATGGACACGACTGGTTGGCTGGAGTATTGGGATCATCAACTGTAATTAGTCTTGCAGTTATTTTTGTATTGAATCAACGTCCAAATTCTAATAAAAATAATAGGAACGAAGAAATAAATCAATAAGAGTCTTTTGCTGTCTCGTTCTTCCCCGACATCAAGCAAATGCCGGTAAAAGAACGCGAGAAGTGGATGGTACTTGACGACCAGTATTTTACGTTTGAGAATATGACAAGGGTGTATTCCATACTCGATTTGCTGAAAGTGGCATAGTTGGATTTATTTTCATTGTTGCGGATTTTCAATCCAATGCAATTGAACACAAGGATTTGTAATCCTCTTATAAATATTACGGTTTTAGACTTTTTAGTATTTTTGCTTCATCAATATAAAACATAACCGATATGGAAACAATGACCATACAGTTCGATAAGCATAATGCTGCGTTGCAACAAGTGATGCAGTTGTTCCTGACATTAGGAGGGCATATCATTGAACAAAAAGCAGAAACGGAGGAGTATGACCCTGAGTTTGTGGCTATGATTAAGAAAAGCCATGATGAAATCAAAGCAGGGAAGGGCAAGGCCATAAAGACAGAAGACCTATGGAATTGATTTACTCGCCTACTGCGATAGAGCATATTGAGTTTTGGAAGAAGTCGGGAAACAAACAGGTACAAAAACGCATTTCCGAACTTGTAAACCTACCTCATCGTCCTCTTGGGAGCACTTATTTTAAGCTCCTGCTCGACGGACAAGACTATGATTGCCAAAGGCGTGAATCTCAACAAGTATGAGTACGCTTCATTGGTTCAAGCCAAAAACGGTTTCGGCACAACGACTGACATCGAAATTGAGCCGGGCATTTATGATGCCATCGAATCAACGCGCTTGCAAATGGTGGGCGACCGCCGCATCGACGACCTGACGAGCGACCAAAAAGGGAAACTCGTTTTGGTGAAGTATTCCGCCACCTCCACCGAAAAAGAATCCGTGCTCAGCGTCAGTTTCGAGGATTACATGACGGGCAAGGTGGTGGCCTCGTGCCGCTCCTCAAGCCGTAGTGCATGGACGCGTCAAAGGGATGTGGACCGTGCCATCAGGAAATTGGCTGGCCGCATTGCTTCCATTTGGAGATGAAAGTTCTCGTTCTGACAGGTTTGCAAATCTGATACGCGGGTTTCAAATCTTTAAATATTGAATCTTAAATAACAGAATATGAAACGATTATTAGTCTTAACCGGTGGCGGCGACTGCCCTGGCCTCAATGCCGTGCTCCGCGCCATCGTCAAGAGAG
>CACXQO010000298.1 GCA_902769815.1 uncultured Bacteroidia bacterium
AGTATGACAGCCCTACAATAATAATGTAGAAATCATGGAACAAGAAACCACCCCTAAACCTCTGACCGAATTGGACGAACTCGGCGAATTTGGCCTCATTGACCAACTGACACAGGATTTCCCTTTGCGTAATGCCTCCTCGCTGAAAGGCGTCGGCGACGATGCCGCCGTCATCAACCATGAGGGAATGCGCACGCTCGTTTCGGTGGATATGCTCATCGAAGGTGTCCACTTTGACCTGACCTATTGCCCCTTGAAGCACCTCGGCTACAAGGCGGCAATCAGCAATTTCTCAGACATTTACGCCATGAACGGCACACCCACGCAGATTGTGGTCGGGTTGGGCGTTTCGAGCCGTTTTTCTGTTGAGGCGTTGGATGAATTGTATGCTGGCATCCGCTTGGCTTGCGAGCGTTACCAAGTGGATATGGTGGGCGGCGACACTACGAGTAGCAAGACGGGGTTGGTCATCTCCATCACGGTTATCGGCATGGCGAAGGAGGAGGACATCGTCTACCGCAGTGGCGCGAAAAAGAACGATCTGCTTTGCGTGAGCGGCGACTTGGGCGGGGCCTACGTCGGGCTGCTCATCCTTGAGCGCGAAAAGGCGGAGTTCCTCTCCAACCCCAACATGCAGCCCCAACTGAAAGGCTTGGACTATGTGCTTGAACGCCAACTGAAACCCGAAGCCCGCAAGGACATTGTGGAGCAATTCAAGGCTTTGGGCATCAAACCCACTTCGATGATTGACATTTCCGACGGCTTGGCTTCCGAAATCCTGCATCTCTGCAAGGAGTCAAAAGTGGGCTGCCAGCTTTATGAGGAACGCATCCCCATCGACCCGACCACGGACAAGATGGCCAAGGAGTTCCAAATCGTGCCTTCGGTGGCGGCCCTGAGCGGCGGCGAGGACTACGAACTGCTCTTCACCATCGACCAGAAGGACTACGAGAAGATTCAAACCCTTTCGGCGGATGTGACCGTCATCGGCTATATGACTGACAATGATGGTATTGCCGAAATGATTACTCCTGATAACCATGTCATTCCCATCAAGGCACAAGGCTGGGACCACATGAGAAAGAATAATTGACTTGTCACAAAACCAACAAAACTTGCAAAACAGTATTTAAGTCCAACGATAAATGTGTGGGGCGGCTCGCAACCTCTTGCCGCCGGGGAAGCAGCCAGTTGGCGTGTTTTCCAAATAGAGAAGAGGTTTTGTTGGTTTTGAAAGTTTTGTGAGAAAAAGAAAAAAGATGCCCGAATTGCCCGAAATAGTGAAACAAAAACTCGCCGCGCTGCCCAACAAGCCCGGCGTGTATCGCTATTTCGACAAGAAAGGCGAACTGATTTATGTGGGCAAGGCCAAGAACCTCAAACGCCGCGTCAGCAGTTATTTCAACAAAGAACAATTCGGCAAGACGCGCGTCCTCGTCAGCAAAATCGCCGACCTTGAATACAGCATAGTCGACTCGGAATCAGAGGCTTTGCTACTCGAAAACACGATGATTAAGCAGTACAAGCCGCGCTACAACATCATGCTGAAGGACGACAAGACCTATCCTTGGATTTGCATCAAGAAAGAAGCGTTCCCGCGTGTGTTCCTCACAAGAAGGAAGGTCAACGACGGCTCGGAATATTTCGGCCCCTATCCCTCGGTGCGCACGGCGCATATCTTGCTTGACTTGCTCACACAAGTATATAAGGTGCGCTCGTGCCGCACGCCTTTGACTGAACTTGGGGTAGAAAAACACAAATACAAAGTCTGCTTGGACTACCACATCCACAAGTGCAACGGCCCTTGCGAAGGCTTGGTTTCGAAGGCCGACTACAATGCGATGATTGCCGAAATCCGTGAAATCATCAAGGGCAACATGAGTGGGGTGATGCGCGACTTGAAGGCGCAGATGATGGACCATGCCTCGCGGATGGAGTTTGAGCAGGCGCAGGAAATCAAGGTGAAATATGACCTGTTGGAGAATTACCGCAGCCGCTCGACGGTGGTCAGCCAGTCGATTCACAACGTGGAGGTGTTCTCATACGTCGATGACGGCGAGCTGTTTTATGTCAATTATATGAAGGTGAAGGACGGCGCGGTAGTGCAGAGCCATTCCTTTGAGATGAAACGCCGACTTGAGGAAACGGTGGAGGAATTGTTGCTCTTGGCCGTTGCCGACTTGCGCCAACAGATGGGCAACCATGCGCCCGAAATCATCGTCCCGATGAAATTGGACTACGCCCTCGGCGAGGTGCAGGTGACCATTCCGCAGCGCGGCGACAAGTTGAAACTCTTAGACCTTTCGCGACGCAACGCCCTGCAATACAAAATAGACTTGGAGAAACAACGCTCCTTGGTCGACCCGGAACGACACCAGAAAAGGGTGCTCAACCAACTGAAAGAGGCCTTGCAATTGGACGAAATGCCCGAAGTGATCGAGTGTTTCGACAACTCCAACTTCCAAGGCGACTACGCCGTGGCAGGCATGGTGCAGTTTGTGAAGGGCAAGCCCAACAAGGCGGGCTACCGCCATTTCAACATCAAGACGGTGGAAGGCCCCGACGACTACGCCTCGATGAAAGAGGTGGTGCGCCGACGCTATTCAAGGCTGATTGAGGAACAGAAACCATTGCCCAACCTTATCATTACCGATGGCGGCAAAGGCCAAATGGAAGTGGTGAGGCAAGTGATTGAGGATGAACTTCATGTCAACATTCCCATTGCGGGCTTGGCCAAGGACGACCGCCACCGCACCAACGAGTTGCTGTTTGGCTTCCCGCCGTGTGTGGTGGGCTTGAAGCCCAATTCGGAAGTGTTCCGCTTGCTGACGCACATTCAGGACGAAGTTCACCGTTTCGCCATCACCTTCCATCGCAAGAAGTTCGAGAAAGGTTTTATGCATTCCGAGTTGGCCGAAATCAAAGGGATAGGGAAGAAGACGGCGGAGAAGCTGCTTTTGGAACTGAAATCGGTGAAAGGCATCAAGGAGGCTTCGTTGGAGCGGCTTTCCGAAATCGTCGGACTGGCGAAGGCCAAGGTTGTGTTTGAGCATTTTAGGAAGTAACATTGGAAAGTTCGGAAGGTGTGAGCGTTCTGGAAAAACACAAGAACAATCATCGTT
>CACXQO010000299.1 GCA_902769815.1 uncultured Bacteroidia bacterium
GGTGTCGGCCAACGGCGCCCCCAAGCGTGAAATCCAAGTTTATGTAGACCCTAACAAATTGGAAGCCTACAACTTAACCCTTGAAAGCATCTCCAACACCTTGGCCACCGAAAACCGCAATGTGCCTGCCGGTTATATCGACATCGGCTCGAACAGTTACAGTTTGCGTATCCAAAAAGAGTTTACCTCGGCCAAGGAAATGGAAGGTATCGTGGTTGGCTCACGAGGCACTGCACCTATTTATTTGCGCGATGTGGCCACGGTCATCGACGGCTCTGAGGAACGCATCCAAGAGTCGTACAGCAACGGCCGCCAAGGTGCCACCATCATCATCCAAAAGCAGACCGACGCTAACGCTGTGAACGTCATCAAGGGCATCAAAAAACAACTGAAAACCATTGAGCCTACACTGCCTTCCGACGTGAAACTGAACATCATCGTCGATGGTTCCACCTCCATTCAAAACACCATCAACAGCCTGCGCGACACCATCTTTATCACCTTCCTTTTGGTGATGTTGGTCGTGTTCGTGTTCCTTGGCCGTTGGCGTGCCACTTTCATCATCGTTTTGGCCATCCCGATTTCGCTTTTGGCCTCATTGATTTATCTGTTTGCCACGGGCAACACCTTGAATATCATCTCCATGTCGTCACTGACCATCGCCATTGGTATGGTTGTGGACGACGCCATTGTGGTGTTGGAAAACATCACAACGCACATCGAGCGCGGATCGAAACCCAAGGAGGCCGCTGTTCATGCCACCCAAGAGGTGCAACTTTCGGTTATCGCCTCCACTTTGACCATGCTCGCCGTGTTCCTGCCCTTGACCATGATTAAAGGCACTACGGGCGTGATGTTCAAGCAGTTGGGTTGGATTGTGTCTATCATTATGATTGTGTCCACTATCGGTGCCTTGACTTTGGTGCCGATGATGTGTTCAAGAATGTTGGTGATGAACCCCCACCAAAGCAAGTTCCACAAAGCCATTTTCCGCCCCATCAACAAGGCTTTGGACAGCATCAGCAACGGCTATGCCAAACTTATCAATTGGTGCGTCAACCATCGTAAAGTGGTCATTTTCGGCATGTTGGGACTGTTTGTCCTTTCTGTTGTTTTCCTTGCCCCGACCTTGAAGACCGAGATGATGCCCAAAATGGACGAAGGCCGCTTGAGCATCAATATCGAGCTGCCGACGGGCACGGGACAAAACGTGACGGGTGCCCTTGCCAAGAGCCTCGCCGAAGACTTCATGGCCATCCCCGAAGTGAAGATTTGTAACTACAGTTTTGGCCAAGCCGACTCTGACAATGCCTTTGCCTCGATGCGAAACAACGGCACGCACATCATGTCGTTCAACCTGCGTTTGGGCACGAAAACCGAGCGCCGAAAGGCAGGCTTGCGCAAGACCAGCGAAGTGGCCGACGAGATTCGCGCCAAACTCAACGCCATGCCCGAAATCAAGAAGGCCAACGTCAATGAAGGCGGTGGCGGCATGGGCGGCATGAGCACCGTTCAGGTGGAGGTTTACGGCTACGATTTCAACACCACCGACCGCGTGGCCAACGACATCGCGCAAAAACTCCGCGACCGTGGCATTCTGCAAGTCATTGTGGGTCGCGACGAGTACACGCCTGAGTATCAAGTGGATTTCGACCGTGAAAAGCTGGCTTTGAACGGTCTAAACAGCACAACGGCGGCCACCTACGTCAAGAACCGCATCAACGGCTCGGTGGGTTCGTATTACCGCGAAGACGGCGAAGAGTACGACATCCGCGTGCGCTATGCCCCCGAGTTCCGCCAAAGCGTGGAAGACATCGAAGACATCAAGATTTACAACAGCTACGGCCAGCCCGTCCGCGTCGGCGACCTCGGCGAAGTGGTCGAATCATTGACCCCGCCCCAAATCCAACGCAAGGACCGTGAGCGTATGGTCAGCGTTACCGCAGTGGTCGGTAAGGGCATGGTGCTGAGCGATGTAGTCAAGATTTGCGAGGAGGTCATCGACGACACCGAAATCCCCGCCGAAATCATGACCAAAATCGCCGGCGACTACGAAACCCAACAAGAGATGTTCGGCGACCTCCTCACCCTGCTCGTACTCATCATCATCTTGGTTTACATTGTGATGGCCTCGCAGTTCGAGAACCTGATGAAGCCTTTCGTCATCATGTTCTCCGTGCCGTTCACCTTCACCGGCGTTTTGCTCGGTCTGTGGGCCACCGGCACTGCTTTGGGCGCGATGGCCTTCGTCGGCATCCTGATTCTGATGGGTATCGTTGTGAAGAACGGTATCGTGCTCATCGACTACACCACCCTGCTCGAAGAGCGCGGTTTGGAGGTGAAGGAAGCCACCGTGAAGGCCGCACGCTCGCGTCTGCGCCCCATTTTAATGACCACCCTGACCACGGTCTTGGGTATGATTCCCATGGCCATCGGTCGCGGCGAAGGAGCCGAGATGTGGAACGCCTTGGGCATCACCGTAGCCTGGGGCTTGACGGTATCCACATTAATTACCTTATTATTAATCCCTGCGCTGTATTGCTCGTTAGAAACCAGAGCGGTACGTAGAAAGAGGAGAAAAGCAGAGGAAGCACTTACCAAAACTGAAAACATTAGATAAGCCATGAAAGCTATCCTAATCACATACAACCAAGCCTACTACGACGAAATAGCCAAAGTGCTGAACGACAATGGCGTGAAGGGCTTCACCGAGTGGAACGAAATCAAAGGCCACGGTAGCGAAACGGGTGAGCCGCACTACGGCACACACGCCTGGCCGACCTTGAACAACGCCATCATCAGCATCGTCCCCGACGGTGCCGTCGACGGCATTATGAACCAACTACACGAAAAAGACCTCAAGACCCCGGATTTGGGACTGAGGGCTTTTTCGTGGAATGTGGAGAAGATGATTTGACGGCAGCGATATGGCTAAGCAAGCCGTCGCCATCGGCTTCATCATCGGTGTGGTGCAAAACCACACTCGACTTCAGCGGGAATTTGTTTTTTAATCGGTAGTGTTTCAACCAGTGTGTCCGAAGTCTGTAGACTTCAGGAATGCGGTGCAAAGTTAGACAAATATTTTCATTTCAATCATTGGTTTTAGAAAAGA
>CACXQO010000300.1 GCA_902769815.1 uncultured Bacteroidia bacterium
CGCTACCGTGACGTGAAGGATGAGGACGACTTTGACGTGCCTGCTGCCGTCATCCGTTGCCTCAAGCACAACGAAGTGTATCAGTTGCCCGTCCACAAAGGTCTTGACTGCGCGAGTGTGTTTGAGGTGCTGAACCAATGGTTCGACGACCTCAACGACGATGCCATCGGCCCCAAGGAACTAATCGAAGAGATCCACAAGCTGTTTGACGACAACCCACAGGTGGCCTTCGGGCAAAAGGTGAAGCAACTCCGTCTTGATGAAACTGACGAACTCCTCCTGATCAAGTTCTGCTATTATCTCATCTGCAACGACGACAACGACATCCGTTTCAATCAGATGGAAAACGTCTTCTACAACATCGCCGACTTCAACAATGCCAAGGCCGCTTTGCGCAGCGACAGTCACACGCTTCAAACGGCCAAACTTGTCGAGTTCCGCTGCGAGGATGGCATTGTCAACAATACGCAATTCAAACTGACAGAGGAAGCCATGCGTGATTTGCTAGCAGAACTGAAAATTACCACCACGGAGGAACACCTCGCCGATGTGATTAAGCCTGACCAACTCACGCCCAAGACCATGTTCTACACTGAGACCGTTCAGCATCAAGTGGAGGAACTCATCCGGTTCTTTGAGCCGGAGCAATATGCCAAAATCCGCGAGCGGATGCAGCTGCGCGGTTTCCGACAGGGCTTCACCTGCCTGTTCCATGGCGGTCCGGGCACGGGTAAGACCGAGACCGTCTATCAGTTGGCCCGCCTTACGGGACGCTCCATCATGACCGTCGATGTGCCGAGCATCAAGAGCAAGTGGGTGGGCGACTCCGAGAAGAACATCAAGGCCCTCTTCGACCGTTACCGTAGCCTCGTGCAGCGTGCCGAGAAAGCCCCCATCTTGCTCTTCAACGAGGCCGATGCCATCATCGGCATTCGCAAGGCCGGCGCTGAAAACGCGGTGGACAAGATGGAGAACACCATCCAGAACATCATCCTTCAGGAGATGGAGACCTTGGACGGCATCATGATTGCCACCACCAACCTCACCGAGAACCTCGACAGCGCCTTCGAGCGTCGTTTCCTCTACAAGATCAGGTTCGACAAGCCTGATGCCACGGTGCGCGGCAAAATCTGGCAGCAGATGATTCCCGAACTGAACGACAGCAACGCTGCCACCTTGGCCGAGCACTTCGACTTCAGCGGCGGCCAAATCGAGAACGTGGCCCGCAAGCACGCCATCAACAGTATCCTCTACGGCAATGATTCCGAGATGCTTCCCATCCTGGAAGACTACTGTCGCTGCGAGCAGCTAAACAATAACGTTACCCGAAAGAGGATTGGGTTTTGAATTTTCAAAAATAGTTTCTAAATTTGCAAGGTCAAATAACAAATTAATGTTTGTAAATAGTGTATACAGTTAATAATCATTGTAGTATATGGAAATGGATAGTCAAAACGGCCTAAAAGGGGTTGGTTACAACGATGACAAGGAAGCTTTGTTGAAATTTATGCAAGACTCAGATTGTCTCAACGATCTATCACAATGGACGAAAGAGTTTAATATGTTTGACGTGCTTAAGATTTCTCGGACAGAAATACGGCATAGTAATATACTTGGGTGGTTGCTTGATCCGAATGAAAATCACGGTCTGGGTGATTCTTTCCTTTACGGAATCGTTTCAAAACTGTCACATGACATGGACAAACATTCCGCTCTTCAATATTTGAGTTCTGACTTATACTCATTTAATGTTTACCGAGAGTGGAACCATACAGATATCCTTCTCGTTTCTCATCAAGATAAACTTGTCATAGCCATAGAGAACAAAGTCGGCTCTCATGAACACAATTCGAATGGAAACGAAAAATCCCAATTAATTACCTATAAAGAGAAAATACAATCACAATTCAGCGATTATAATAGGATTTTTGTCTATTTGACGCCAGAAAGAGAAATACCTACCGATGATGAATGGATGGTTTTGGAGTATGCTGATGTGATAGCCATTTTGGAAAAGGTTTATAAACCAAAAGAAAGCTTATTGGGATTTGAAGTGTCATTGCTAATCAGAAATTATATCAATAATGTAAAAAAGAATGTCATCATGGATCAGGAATTAATCAACCTTTGTAATACAATCTACAACAAACATCGTAGAGCGTTAGACCTTATTTTTGAAAATCGAGATGATACGGTTTCTCAAACATCGAACAACTGTAGGAATGTTTTAGCATCAATACCCAAGATTAGTATTGACACATCATCAAAAAGTAAATCCTATCTAAAATTCAGGACGGAAGGATTGAAGCGCCATTTTGAGGGCATTGATCCTAATTATTATTACTACCAGTTTGAAATAAAGCAAGACCATATTTCCATTATGTTGGAATACCATAAGGAAAAGGAGGAGGAATTGAGTAATGAAGTCCATGACGCGATGATGAAAGTCAGAGGATTGTTTCCTAAACATAGGAACTTCCCTAAGGAAAACAATTGGGTTTGGCATAGAGTATGGACAGAGAAGACAGATGATTTGAATGACGAAAAATGGGTGAGGGAAAAGATTAAAAAACTAATGAATTTGGACGGGAGCGGTGAATGAAGCCGCTCCACTTTATTGCTTGAAATTTTTGAATTTTCCGCAAAAAGTTTCTATATTAACTGGTAATCATTATTTTTGAATTATGGAAAACAACGACAACATCAAAAGATTCAAGTGGAGCATAGTTTATTTGCTTCAGCAGAAAGGTACGAAGTTTTTTTACCCTGTGAAAAGAACTGAAAAGAACATCACCTTCGAATATCGCCTTACTGACGGAGGAGAACTTCAAACATTGAACGCCTTCGTTTTCGTTCCAGAAGGATGTGACTATGAGGCGGCGGGACCTATCGAATGGAATGGAGGAGAAGTGTTTCTCGAAGCCAACCGCTGCATTGAAAGAGGCGGAAAGGGGCGAAGAAACGAAAACGGTGACCACGAGGTGCTGATAGGAAACAAATGGGTTAAAATCGAAGAGATGCAAGATGCTTTAAAGGCAATGGACGAGGAGTTTTTGAAGTGTCTTGAAAAATAAAGTGGGCT
>CACXQO010000301.1 GCA_902769815.1 uncultured Bacteroidia bacterium
TAGTGGTATTTTACGTCCCAACCTATGGAAACGAAAAGCACCACGAGAGCCATCAAAAAAGAGCCGAATTGAAGCAGGCGTTTTTTCATGGGCGCAAAAATACGGAAAATTTGTATTTTCGCACCAACAAATTTTAAACAACATGGCAGACGGATACTTGGAAAAACGCTATGAGGAAGTCTTCGGCAAAGGCGCCAAAAAGACCGTGGTAAAACACACCTCAATAGAATCATTAATGGAAAAAAACCGCAGCTATCGCGGTTATAATCAGGAATTTGTGGTGAAACGCGATATGCTGGAGCGTATCGTGGCAGTGAACGCCAAAATCGCTTCGGCCAAAAACCAGCAAGTGCTTCGTTTCAAATTGGTGACCAAAGAAACGGGCGCGGAAATCATCACCCAAAACATGAAACTCGGCGGCTTGTTGCCCGAATTGCACCTCCCCTTCCCCGGCACGGAACCCGAGGCTTTCATCATCATTTGCAGCACCGCTCCCGAAAACAAGTTCGTGGACATCGACCTTGGCATAGCGGCACAAAGTATGTTGCTGAAAGCCACCGAAATGGGCTTGAACGGCATCATGATTGGTGCGTTCAACAAGGCCAAAATCACCGAAGCTTTCAATTTGCCCTACGAACCGCTCCTAATTTTAGCCATAGGCAAGGGCAAAGAAACCATCAAATTGCAGCCCGTGCATACAAGCGAAAAATTGGCCTATTACCGCGATGAAAACGGGGTGCAGTTTGTGCCGAAGATTCGGTGGGAACAGTTGATTATCGAATAAATTTCTCACGCAGAAATCGCAGAACCGTGGGAATTTTGCGCTTCGCGCTTCCCATAATTCTGCGATTTCTGCATGGAAAACACTATCTCCTTGTATAGGTCACGAATTTTATCCCCGTATCTTCCGTAGCGGTATAGAAATTCAAAACAATGGTCTTGCCGTCGTCATGTAGGATGAAGCCCTCGGGCGGCAGTTCGTCCATATAGGTGCCGTCGCCGTTTTTCGGGGTGATGGCTCCAGTCTTTTTGCCGTCAAAAGCATACTCGAAATCCATCGCGACATTCTCGAACTCAACAACAGGATCGGCGTTTTTCTTTTGCGAAACAAGTTTCTCGATTAATAAACCTTCGTTCTCGCTGTTGAACTGCAAAACGGAATGCCAAGTGTAGGTCACATTGTCTTTAGTTCCTGTACCTGTGCCTTCCCAAATGCTACCAACAAGACTGTTGGTTTTCTGTGGGGTATCCAATTTGAAATTGAATGGCATCATGTAATTCACACGAACGGGCTTCCCATCTTGTTTGCCAGGTTTCCATTTCGGCATGGCTTTCACCACACGTACCACCTCTTCGTCACAGCCACCGCCAATGCCACGCATCACTTTCACTTCATCAACGCTTCCGTCTTTTTCGACAACGAAACTCACAAACACACGCCCCGCAATTTCCTTATCCTTTGCTTCTTGTGGATAATTGATATTTTCAGCCACAAACTTCATCATAGCTTGTTCGCCGCCGGGGAACACGGGCATTTCTTCAACAATTTGATAGACAGTGTCTTCTTTGGAAGTGGCCACGTCCAATAGCGTTTCGAAAAGGCTTCCAGAGATATTAAAAGTCTCAATGCTGTATGTCGACGTGTCGCCTCTTCTTTCCGTTTCGGTGATGAAGAAATTGTTGCAAGGCGCGCCGTCAGCATTGTAGGAGGTGACGGTCAATTTTTTGCATGGCTCACCACTCTCAGGTTGGAAACCATCCGAAGTCTCGAACTTGACGTATGAACCGTCATCAGCATAAATGACGGTGTCTTTCAATTGCAACGGAGTGCCGTCATCATCAAAGATTTCGAACCGGCCCATTTCAACCGTAATGGGCTTGTCAACGGCTTTTTGTTCTTGTGCCGTCACTTTCGTGTTGGCAATCATCAGGATAGCCAGCACCGGCAATGTCGCCAAGAGCCTCCACCAGAGGCCCTTGGCCTTTTCGTTTCTTGTAATCATCTTGATTCGTTTTTTAGTAAGGATTAAACTGAAATTATTGCTCATTCCGCTGAAATCGACAGCCGTGCACTGCTGCAAAATCAGCATCATGTAGTTCTTTTTGTCAACGCCAGTGGCCACCACATCTCGGTCGGCCTGATATTCATGAAGACTCTGCAACTCCTTCTTGTACAGATAGATGAAGGGATTGAACCATTGCAGAATCATCATCACCTCGGCGAAAAGGATGTCCCATGAATGGTGGTGACTGATGTGGCTCATCTCGTGCCGCATGATGTCGGGGTCTACGTTTTCGTTGGGGAAGAAGGCATAGCGGAAGAAGGAGAACGAGCCTTGGTCGCGGCCCGTGAAGACTGCCGTGCAGCCACTCATCTTGCGTTTCGGCGAGCGGATGATGAGCGCGACGAGTTTCCCCAACTTGAAGAGAAACAGCAGCGTCATTACGCCGACACCTAATAAATAAATGCCGCCCACGACTTGCCAAAGGCTGAAACGCGAAGGCGTGGCATTGGTATTTACCGTCACTTCGGGTAACACGGGCTGGCCGTCAGGCGTGACAATCACTTCGCTCAGCATCATGCCGCTGAACATGTTTTGCTTCAAGGTCGCCATTTGCGGCAATTCCGTTCCCGAGAGCAGGCCGAGCAAAGGCATGGCCAAGGCAAACAACATGCTTGACAAGAGGAAGAATCGGTTGAAAAGCAAGCGGTTGCTGTTGCGGAACAGCAGACGATACACCACCCAAAGCACCGCAACGGTGGCTGCGATGGGCAGCAGGTGACCGATCATTAATTCTTGTGCGTTCATGGCTTATTTCCTTTCTGAGGCGATGGCCTCATCGATGGTTTTTCTCATTTCCTCTAATTCTTCCACACTGAAATTTTCTTTTTTTGCGAAGGCCGAAACGAGGTCGAGGTAGGAATTGTTGAAATAGCGTTCCACTACGCTACCCAAATAGCGATGCGAATATTCTTCCTTGCTGATGACAGCAGTGTAACGGTTGGCGCGGCAGAAGGTT
>CACXQO010000302.1 GCA_902769815.1 uncultured Bacteroidia bacterium
TGCTCGTGCAATGCGGCACGTTGTGGTTCACCTTCAAGCGGTTTTCCACATGCTGGGTCTTGTCGATGAGATAAAGTCCATGCACTTGGGTTTCAGCGCTTTCGCCATCTAAATCCACATGATAGGTGTTGCGGATGTCGCCGCCGTTGAAAGTGATGACCACGATTTTCAAGCGACTGTCGGCCATCTGCCTCACCTTGAACTCGCGCTGGATGGAGGCCTCGTTGCTCACGTTTTGCAGCACATACAACTCAAGGCTGGCGTTCTCGTTGAGGACGATTTCAGACACCTTCGGTTCGGCGGAAAGATGTGCATCGTCGTCATACTCAATGAGTTCGCGGCTTTGGTTGGCGGCTATGATAAGTTGGTTGTCCATGGTCAAAGTTCCTTAATCCATTCGTAGCCTTTTTCTTCGAGTTCGAGGGCGAGGTTTTTGCCGCCCGTCTTGACGATGCGCCCGTCGTACATCACATGGACGAAGTCGGGGACGATATAATCCAACAGCCTCTGGTAGTGCGTGATGACGACGAAGGCGTTTTCGGCATTGTGCAGTTGGTTAACACCGTGAGCCACAATGCGTAAGGCATCGATGTCGAGGCCAGAATCGGTCTCGTCGAGGATGGCAAGGCTCGGTTCCAACATGGCCATCTGGAAGATTTCGTTTTTCTTCTTCTCGCCGCCGCTGTAACCCACATTGACGAAGCGGTTTTGTAGTTTCTCCGTGATTTCGACCATCGCCTGTTTCTCCTTCATCAGTTTCATGAATTCGACGGTGCTCATGGGCGAAAGTCCTTGATACTCACGCTTCGAATTGACTGCGGTGCGCATAAAGTTCTGTATGCTCACACCCGGAATTTCAACGGGGTACTGGAAACTGAGGAAGATGCCTTCGTTGGCGCGGTCTTCGGGCGACATTCCGATGATGTTCTTGCCCTTGTACCAGATTTCGCCCTCGGTGATTTCGTAGCCTTCGCGACCCGTGATGGCCGCCGCAAGGGTGCTTTTTCCCGTTCCGTTGGGTCCCATGATGGCGTGGATTTCGCCCTCGTTGACGCCCAGATTCAATCCTTTCAGGATTTCCTTGCCTCCGATGGAGACGTGTAGGTTTTTGATATTCAGTAACATGTTTTATCAGTTGTTTAGTTGTACAGTTGTTTAGTTGCCTGCCGGGGTGCTGCCCGACGTTGCACGTCGGGTTGTGGTATGGTCGCCCCTTCGGGGCTTAGCCGACACTGCCCTCCAAGGTTATCGACAATAATTTCTGCGCCTCCACCGCAAATTCCATGGGCAGTTTGTTCAGCACATCCTTGGCGTAACCATTGACAATCAGACCGATGGCTTTCTCTGTCGGGATGCCGCGCTGTTGGCAGTAGAAGAGTTGGTCTTCGGAGATTTTTGAGGTGGTGGCTTCGTGTTCGAGGATGCTGCTGTCGTTGCCGCACTCGACGTAAGGCCAAGTGTGGGCACCACATTGGTCGCCTAATAATAAGGAGTCGCATTGCGAGTAGTTGCGGGCGTTTTCGGCCTTCGGCACCACTTTCACCAAGCCACGATAGCCGTTTTGACTGTGGCCTGCGGAGATACCTTTACTAATAATAGTGCTGCGGGTGTTCTTGCCGAGGTGGATCATCTTCGTGCCCGTGTCGGCTTGCTGGTAGTTGTTGGTCACAGCGACGGAATAGAACTCGCCGATGGAGTTGTCGCCCATCAGCACACAGCCCGGATATTTCCAAGTGATGGCCGAACCCGTCTCGACCTGCGTCCAAGAGATTTTGGAACGGTCGCCGCGACAAAGGCCGCGCTTCGTGACGAGGTTGTACACGCCGCCCTTGCCGTCCTTGTCGCCGGGATACCAGTTCTGCACCGTGGAGTATTTCACCTCAGCATCAGTCTCGGCAATGATTTCCACGATGGCCGCATGAAGTTGGTTTTCATCGCGTTGCGGTGCCGTACAGCCTTCCATATAGCTCACATACGCGCCTTCGTCGGCCACGATGAGGGTACGTTCAAACTGGCCTGTGTTGGCCGCATTGATGCGAAAATAAGTCGAGAGTTCCAAAGGACAGCGCACACCTTTTGGGATGTAACAGAACGAGCCGTCGCTGAAGACCGCCGAGTTGAGCGCGGCAAAGAAATTGTCGGTATAGGGAACTACCTTGCCTAAGTATTTCTTCACCAAGTCAGGGTGCTGCTTCACAGCCTCGCTGAACGACATGAAGATGACGCCGTGCTTCGAGAGGGTGTCTTGGAAGGTCGTCTTCACCGAGGTCGAGTCCATCACCGCATCGACGGCCACGCCCGAGAGTTTCTTCTGCTCGTCCAAGGAAATGCCGAGTTTGTCGAAAGTGGCCAACAGTTCGGGGTCAACCTCGTCGAGGCTTTGTTTTTGTTGGCGTTTGCGCGGCGCGGCGTAATAGATGATGTCTTGATAATCAATTTCAGGAAGGTCGAGGTGCGCCCAATTGGGTTGCTTCAAGGTTTGCCAATGGCGGAAAGCCTTTAGGCGGAAGTCCAACAGCCACTCAGGTTCCTCTTTCTTCTTGGAAATCAGGCGGATGATGTCCTCATTCAGGCCTTTCGGCGCGAAATCGGTCTCAATGTCGGTCACAAAGCCGTATTCATACTCCTTGCTTGTGACCTCGCTAATGATATTTTCGTTCGGATTCGTATCCATTTTATCCTTATTAAGAATGATTTCAAATTAGGCTGCAAAGATAAGACTTTCCGTTGATTCGTTGCGTATCATTTGTTACAAAATTTGATTATGTGTCGTGGAAGGATTGGGAAACGTATCAATAATGCGGCGAAGTGTGCCAATGATTAAGTTTTAAAGCATCTCTTTCAAATTCCTGTAGTTCAACAGTTGGATGACCCCGTGGGTATTCTCAAAATCACCGGCATAGACGATAGCCCTTTTCGTGACAGGCGTTTCCACCCATTCCGCAACTTGTTTCAGGCTTTTTTCAAACGAGGGATGATAAGTCATCGATGATTTCACC
>CACXQO010000303.1 GCA_902769815.1 uncultured Bacteroidia bacterium
CGTCATCGTCAGCGACGAGCGCGTGTGCTCCCCCATCCTCAACGCTTTCGACACTGCCGTCATTCTGAATCAGCAGTCGCTCGACAAGTTTGAGGACAAGGTGAAGCCCGGTGGCTACCTCATCTACGACCCCAACGGCATCACCCACAAGCCCACCCGTAAGGACATCCACATCTACAGCATCGAAGGCGCACAACTCGCCTCCGATATGGGCAACAGCAAGGTGTTCAACATGATTATCTTGGGTGCTTTCCTGAAGGTGCGCCCCATCATCGACAACAAGAACGTCGAAGAGGGCTTGCGCCACAGCTTGCCGGAGCGTGCCCACAAGCTCATCCCGCTGAACATGCAGGCCGTACAGGTCGGTATGGACAACATCAAGGCTGAGAACTAATTCGGGATTCACCGAACAACGGAAAAGCCGCTCCGATTGGGGCGGCTTTTTTTTCATACACGGATGGCTTGAAATTGCCATCAATTTTGGTCAAAACAAATTTTCATCAATTAACCACGAATTCATTGTCGTCATTTGCGTCCCCGCAAATGCATAGTCGATGGCTTGGAGGAAGGGGATGTACATAGGCTTAGGGATTGCGGGGCAAGCCCGCAATGAGGCGTGCGTAGGATGAGGGTGTAGGGATTGTGGATCAAGCCCGCAATGAGGGGCACGGAGGATGAGGGGGCGACACCAACGGGTTAGCAGACGGTCTCGTCTGCGGCTGCACACCGACAGGCATACCACCAAACCCGCCAAAAAGTCACGGTTCCTTGATGGATCGTTTGTGGGTATGTTTAATCCCCCTACCCCCTTTAAAAAGGGGGAAGCCTACCGGACGCAAAATTCGGGTCCTTTTTTTTCGCCGCTTTGCGTTTCCCCCTTTGCAAAGGGGGCAGGGGGGATTCCACACACCCTGTAGGCAAAAAAACCACAAAAAAAGACGGCCCTCAATAACGAAGGCCGACTTCTATGGATTTGATTAGGTCTGTCTTATGTCATTCATCCACCAATGTGAACACGATGCTGTTAAGATCGTAACAAAATATTCTTTCACTACCACCCAGTGTCACCTCATTAGCAGCAGTATCGTTCCATTCGATTTTATTATTCGCTGGCTGTGTCCAAGCACCGTATGCAGTAAAGTTAATAGAACCATTATCAATAATCTCAATCTTGGTGAATTTCTTGCCTGATGGTGCCGTGAAGGTAAAGTAGTCGCCATTGTTTCCATACACCATAAGGCTTGAATTGGGTTGGGATTCAACGTAGGGAGTAAAAGAGCTACTGTTTCCGATCAATCCAATCCCAATGTCTGCAAAAACTGCAAAAGGATTCCAGCTAGCGACTTTTATATTCACGTTACTTTCATTGAAAACATTCGTGTTGTTCCACGTTACAATAGTCGGAACGGACGGAGCAGGACCCTGAGAAGGATAAATAATCCGGCCTTGGGCGAGATAAGAAGCACCGCCGTTCTGATAACTCGAACCATCCCAGTACACCGTGCCACCGATGGTAACCGTGCCGCATCCGTAAAAATCATTACAGCCGATGCTGTAGGGAGCATCTTCGCCTTTCGTGGCTGTCACGCTTGTCACGCCATCAGTGATGGTGATGGCTCCACAACTTCCATAACAACCACCACCTATGCCGGCAACCATATAACCGCCATTAGCCGTGACGGTGCCGCCCGAAATGGTGATGGATCCACAACTTGCATCATAACCACCACCTATGCCGGCAGCCATTTGACCGCCATTGGCCGTGACGGTGCCGCCCTCAATAAGGATGCTGCCGCAGCTTATGCGTTCACCACCGCCGATGCCGGCACCTTTTCCGTTGCTGCTGGCCGTGAGCGAACCTGTGCCTTCGCTTCCGCCATCGATGGTGAGCGTGCTGCCCCCAGGGACATAAATGCCGGGATAATGCATATAGAATCCCTTCACGGTATTCTCCGAGCCGTCCTTCAGGATGATGGTGGCGTCGCCATTGCAAGTGATGCCGGCCCAGCTGTAATTTTCTTCATTCTCGCCGTTGATGGTTACGTCGTCGAGCGTCACCGTGGCGCCGGCGGCGATGGAGATTTTCACGTTACTGCCGAGCGTACCTGTCAGTATTTGGCCGTTCTTCACTATTCTGTTGCTTGTTACCGTCGCGAGGTAGACAATGATCTCTGTCATCGTGAAATTGACAGCATCGTCGCCATGAAGATAATCATTGATAGCGACAGCCGGCACGTTGAAGCTCTCCGACTCAAAGTAATCCTCGGCAGTGGCCGTGGTTGTCACTTCATTATCATCAGGCAGCAGGATGGCCCAGCGTTCAGTTGTGCTTTCGGTATTGTGAAGCGTGATGGTGCCTCTTTCCTCTGATGGGGTCAGGGTGTTGCCGTTGAAATCGACCGTCACCTTGTTTTTCATTCCGCTGATGGTAACGGCGGTTTCAACTGGAATCTCGTTGGTGGTAAACTCCACCAAGGCGCATTGGTTGAGCAATACGGTGGTGTAAGAGTCTTTTCCTGTGGAATAATCCTTCGTTGAAGTGCCGTATGAAATCACGGGATAGTTCGAGGTTTGGTCGCTGATGTCGACGGTGTATTGCTGCGTTTCACCAACTTGAGTAGCGGCTCCGCCACCTAAATAATAGAAATGCAGCTTTTGTGCTTCAACGGCTTCCGTGAGGTCAAGATTTCCGCTGAACTTGCTGGTTTCAGAGTTATAAGCGAGTGTTCCAACGCATGCATTGTCATAACCTACATACAACAAGTCGCCGTTGTTGAAATTGTATTCGCCCGATGATGAGGGGGTTGTAATACCGGCTCTTGAGCCGTTGCCCACGTTCACGGTGATGTGAACCTTGTTGCCTTCTGTGTTTTGGGGCGTGGCGGGTTGTTCCTTCTTGCACTGGGCAAGGCCGAGGGTCAGCACGAAGGCTGCCGCGAAGATAGCCAATTTTTTCATTGCTCGTCCTCCTTCTTTTTCAGTTGTCCAAAGTTCTGCTTGAGCACTTCGAGCCCCGAGCCGTCAACGCCACGGCTGCCTTGCGAGTTCATCATTCCATGATTCTTGTTGCTGTTGTCCTTGTAAGGATTCTCCAGCAGCCCACGGTTGATTTGGGCGTTCATTGTGGCTGGCGCCATCAGGGCTGCCAGCCCGAGCGAAAGCGCGAAGGCTTTCAAGGTTTTACATTTTGTCATTTTATTTGATTTAAAGATTAAAGATTCAAGATTCAACTACAGATTGCACTGATTTTACGGAGTGGATACGGAAGTAATTATGCTGCCTCGCAGCGGACGGATACGGATTTCCGTTTAATCCGTTTAATCCGTAGTTCCGATACAAAAAAATCCAAGACAAAGCCCATTGGCCCTGCCTTGGATAGAGGATATGCAAAAGTGTGGAGCGGAGATTTACCCCCCCCTCACCAATTACTTGATAATCAATATTTTACACGAATTTTCCACCTGTTTTTCGGTATTTTGAGGCTGCAAAGTTACAAAAAAAAGTCCAAAGGTTTGAAAAAGAAATCATTAAGGAGAAAAAAATCACTTGCGTAGGAAAGAGGATGAACACGAAAAAAGGCCACCTTGCGGCAGCCTTTTATCATCTGTAAGAAAGTTGTAGGATTATTCCTTCACCTCTTCGGCGGCAGAAGCCTCAGCCTTAGGGGCGGCCTTCTTGCTGCTACGACGGGTGCTCTTGGCCTTGGCAGCGGTCTTTTGGCCCTCGCGGGTGTAGACCTCATTGTAGTCGACCAGTTCCATCAGGGCCATCTCGGCGGCATCACCCTTGCGGTTTTCGGGCATACGAATGATTCTCGTATAGCCACCCGGGCGGGTGCCAATCTTCGGGCCTACCTCACGGAAGAGTTCGGTGACGGCATACTTGTTTTGCAAGTAACTGAATACCACACGGCGGTTGCTGGTGCCCAGTTCAGTGGTCGTGTTGTTCTCGGGTTTCGAACGTGTGATCAGCGGTTCGACATACATGCGCAGGGCCTTTGCCTTGGCAGTAGTGGTGATGATGCGTTTGTTGAGAATCAACGAAATAGCCATGTTGGAGAGCATCGCCTTGCGGTGGGCGCTCTTTCTTCCCAAGTGATTGAATTTCTTATTGTGTCTCATCTTCTTATTCCTTATCTAATTTAAATTTGCTGACATTCATACCGAACTCAAGGCCCTTGCTTCTGACCAGTTCGTCAAGTTCGGTGAGCGACTTCTTGCCGAAGTTGCGGAACTTGAGCAGGTCTTGCTTGTTAAAGGCGACGAGTTCACCAAGCGTTTCAACCTCAGCAGCTTTCAAGCAGTTCAAGGCACGGACCGACAAGTCGAGGTCGACGAGCTTGGTCTTGAGGAGCTGGCGGATATGCAACGAGCCTTCATCAAGGTCTTCCGTCACGGTCTTCTCATCGGGGACGAGGTTGATGTTCTCGTCGGAGAA
>CACXQO010000304.1 GCA_902769815.1 uncultured Bacteroidia bacterium
CCGAAAATGCCTTTCAGTTTGCGGCTGCGTTCGCAAACGGTGTTGAAAGCGCGTTGCATCAAGGCGGCCACGTCGGCTTCCTCCACGCCCAATAGATAAAGGCAGCAATAGTCGATGTCGCCTTTGGTCAGCGCGGGATAATCGTTTTTGAGTCGGGCGGTGAACGCTCCAAAATGGGCATCGGCAGCCTCGCGCAAAGCCAACAGTTGCTCCTTGGTGAGGGCGTAGTCCTTATAAACAAGGTAATCCACCTTCGACTTGAACTGCCCCTCATTCACCCGCTCCATAATCAGGCGGCAGACGGGTTCCTCGGCAAACGAGGCGGCTTCCATCCGCTTTTTCATTGCTGAAAGTGCCTCACCTTGCTCTTGCAAACGTCCCGAAAGGGCTTCTTTCTCTGCTTCAATGCGTTGATGCCGTTTCCGATTGAGCATCAGCCAAACCGCAAGCACCACAAGCAAAGCCATCAGCGGAAAGACGATTTTCATAATCCGTCCACGGTTTTCCCTTTCCTCTTGAAGTCGGGCATTGTCCTGTTTTTGTTGCAAATAGTCCTGAAACAGGCTTGTAAACCGCCATTCATCCGCCTTGGTGCCAAACTCGGGCGGCGTGTTTTGTGCCACAAATCGGGCAAATTCGCCAGCCTTGTCCGATTCGCCACGGGCTTCGTAAATCTCGCGCAAATAATCGGCACTTTGGGTTTTCAGGAACATATTAGGTGCTTTCTCAAAAACCTGATTCAGATAAACAATGGCTGAATCATATTGATTGTCAAGTTTATAGATATAGCCAATACCCAAATACCGGTCGTGTTTCTCGAACTCGTTGCCTGCCGTCGCAATATGTTTGAGCGCGTCAACGGAGGCCTGTCCATCGTGCGCCAAATGATAGGACGACAACGCTTTCCGATTGATGACATTTCGGTAAAGCACCCCTGTCGTGTCTTTCATACTCGCCAACGAGCGGTCGTAATAATACAAGGCACTGTCGAACTGCTCCGACTTCTCAAACTCGTAGCCCAAGAAAAACAAGGTGTTGGCCAAACTCGAAGGTGGATTGTTGGCTTTCTTCTTGTATTTCAGCACATTCTTGTAAAGATAAACCGTCGGCTCGATGAGGAACTTGTCGGAATAGATGTTGGCCAATCGGGCATAAATCAGGGCAATGAAACTCGCTTTGTGTCCCACCATCTGCTCCTCGACAAAATGTTGCTCCATAATTGCCAAGGCCTTATAATACTCTTGACAGGCCAACATCGTGAGGGAATCGTCGGTGAATATAGTGCCTTTGTTGATGCAAATGGCATTCATATAATGGGCGCGGGCGGAAAGAAAAGCCATAGCCTTGTCTTGGGTGTAAACAGAGGAAACGCTGTCAAAATAAGCCAAAGCAGCACCAACTTCATTACAATGGGCCACCTCGCGGCGCACTTTGAAACAGGCCTCCGAAAGCATCAAGCTCGTGTATTCAAAATCAGGTGACGGAGCGGGACTGTAACTCTCATAAAACCACTCAAGATACCTCAAAGCACTGTCTGGATTGCTCTGCAAAAGACTGTCAACCACTACCAAACGTGGGTAACTGTTCTCTTGCCAACTGATTTCAGATTCCAAGGTTCTTGAACACGAAGCTCCGAGACCAATCCATAACAAGCCTGCTATAATGTGCATTAGTTTCATAGGCACAAAAGTAGGGAATTATTCCCGACGAAGGCATAGTTTGTCAAGGAAATGATGGTGCGGATTGGTGCGGATTGGTGCGGATTTTTCATTATTGCTTTAAAAATCAAAGATGTAGTGCCTTTAGGCTATCAAGCTGTTTTTGATAGATTTCTAAAGTGTAAAGGTTTTCCGGCTTGAGAATCGGAGTGTAGAAATCATCACTGACGGGAGCTTGCTCCTTGATGACGATTTCCTTATGATATTCCTCCATAAACTCCTTCAATTCTTTCTCTGAGATGCCTATCACGCTCATATTCTGCTTGTTGGTGTAGCGCATAAGTTCGGCCTGATAATGCAGCCAGCAAATCCAGTTGTGCTTCATTACCATCGTTTGGCGCACATTGTCATTTCGCAACCATTTTGTGCAAATATATTTTCCAGGATATTGCTCAGGGTTTCCGCTGATGTCATCGAAGATTTTTTCCTCCTCTTTCACCCTGTTGTTCCAATAATCCTCGATGCTGTGCATTCGCGTAAAACAGTCACCGACATTGCTGATAAACTGGAAATTACCCAAGTTTTTCCATGTTTCAAGATTGTTTGAAAAAATGTTTTCGGCGGCTTTGTCGAACGAAACGAAACTGTTGCTCACGGCATCAATCACCAAGTCCTGCAAGGTTTCTTTTGGCATCAGTTCCAGTTCATCGACAGGCACACTGAGGAGCCAGGCGCAAATCGAGTCGCAATGCTGTTGTTGTACAACAATCTCGTCAATGCCATTGGCAAAATCCTCTATGGTGCCCATCACCATAAGGGCAGACAGCCGGCGGTCGTTGGCACGTTCTCTGAGTTCAAGCGCCATACTCGCTCCAATAGTAAGCACCAAAGAGATGGTGGTACCGATGATGATCATTCCAATCTGTTTCCAAAAACCAGTATGTTTTTTCAATTCGATGCTTTGCGGCAATTCTATTTTCATGTCTTTCGGATGCTTAGCTGTTTATGGGCGCAAAAATAAACTATTTTGCCCAAGCCACAAACGGCGGGTTAGGATATTCTTTCTTGCTGTATTCCAAAGGCTGTCCATCGCTGATCCGGAGCACCTTGCCACCGGCGGCGCGGAGGATGGCATCGGCGGCGGCGGTGTCCCATTCCTTGGTCTTGCTGTAGCAAACGTAAACATCGGCACTGCCTTCAGCAAGGCGGGCGAACTTCAGGCTGCTACCTTGGGTATCGATGACGAGGTCGGGATGGGCGGGGCGCAATACCTTATTAATATATGCGTCCACCTCGGGCGAGCGGTGCGAGCGGCTGACCAA
>CACXQO010000305.1 GCA_902769815.1 uncultured Bacteroidia bacterium
AATCCACAGCCTTGGCTGTAAAATTCTAACCTCGATATTTGTGAAATTCGTTTCATTCGTAGTTTTATTTTCTTCTGATTTTCAATGATATGGCTTCTGAATGATGCTTGCAGAAAGCGTTTGCATCCTTGACCACACAAGCCAGATAGCCCCCGCCACCAGCTCCTGGCATTTTCCAAGCCAAAACATCGTCCATAGCGGAATATTGGTCGATATAATCTTGCACCGATCCTTGAATCATGGCTGGGAACATGGCGGTTTGGGCGTTGAACGAGGCTTTGTAAGCTGCCGCAAAAGCCGTCAAGTCCTTGCGCAAAATGGCGTTCCAACAGTCGTCGGCGGCCTTGGCCAAGGCTTTGACTTTCATTTCGGTGATGTCCTTGCCTTCCACCACCGAACACCCTGGCTTTCGTGGTTCCATAGGAATCATAACGAGGTGGTTTTCAAGCCAATCCAAAATGGCATCGTCTTGGCAAGTCTCGAATTTGACGGGCCAATAGAGTTTGTCGTAATAATGCCTGACCAAACCGGGCATGCAAATCCCGATTGAGTCTTGCGCCCCGCTGATGATGCCGTCGCTGCGCTCGGGGTCGTTCTCGAAGCAGAAAACGAGTTTGGCAAGGGTTTCGGGGTCCATATCGGGCAGTTTCATCGGCCATATCTTGCGGATCATATTGCGCGTCGAGGTGGAGAGGCCGCAACGCTCGCGCACCTCGAAAGTAGGTTCCAAAGAGATGGTGATTGCCCAGCCCGGTGCGAAACACGAAACGTAAGGTTGATCAATCCAAGTACCGGCCAAATCGAGGCGGGTGGGAATCTGGCAGAGGTCGTGTTTCAAAGCCGTCGACGAGCGGGCTTCCAAGCCTTCGGAGGGTGTGCGTTGAAGCACCACATATTCAATGCCGCGCTCTTCGCAAAAACGGCGTTTTTCTTCCGAAGCACCATCCTCATTGACCACAAAAATGTCAGGTTTCAACCTATCCACCGTGCCAATGAAATCCATCACGCCTTCACCATCGTTGATAAAGGCATCTTTCACGTAGCGGATGGCTTTCACCATAAAGAGGCGCTCTTGTTCGGGGTATAAGGTTTTGTGGTTCTTGTAGTGCAAAATGGTCGCATCGGAGCCTATGCCAACGTAAAGGTCGCCATACTGGGCAGCCTGCCGGAAAAACTCGACGTGACCGCTGTGCAGAAGGTCGTAACATCCCGAAACAAATACTTTCTTGGTCATCTTTCAGCACGCATGGGGTTGTTCAAAAAGTCGTCGTAAGCAAGGCGGATGCCATCCTCCAATTCGGTCTTGTAGGTCCAGCCGAGGGCGGTGGCCTTGCTTACATCGAGTAGTTTGCGTGGCGTGCCGTTGGGTCTGGTCGTGTCCCACTTGATTTCGCCTTCATAACCAATCACTTTGGCCACAAGTTCTGTCAATTCCTTGATGGTCAGTTCCTTGCCTGTTCCAGCATTGACGGTTTCGTTGCCCGAATAATGGTTCATCAAGAAAACGCAGAGGTTGGCCAAGTCATCCACATAAAGGAACTCGCGCAGTGGCGAACCGTCGCCCCAGCAGGTCACTTCCTTCAAGCTATCGACTTTGGCCTCGTGGAAACGGCGAATCAGAGCAGGCAATACGTGGCTGTGTTCGGGATGATAGTTGTCGTTAGGGCCGTAGAGGTTGGTCGGCATCACCGAGATGTAGTCGGTGCCGTATTGCCGATTCAGGAACTCGCAATATTTCAGTCCGCTGATTTTGGCCAAGGCGTAGGCCTCGTTGGTCTTTTCCAATTCGCCCGTCAGCAGGCAGGATTCCTTCATCGGTTGGGGAGCCATTCTCGGATAGATGCACGACGAGCCAAGGAATTCCAACTTCTTGCATCCGTTTTTCCACGCCGAATGTATGACATTCATTTCGAGAATCATATTGTCGTACATAAAGTCGGCCAAGGCGGATTGGTTGGCGATGATGCCGCCCACTTTGGCTGCCGCGAGAAAGACATATTCGGGCTTCTCGGCCTCGAAGAAAGCCTCCACTTGTTCTTGGCGGCAGAGGTCGAGTTCCTTGTGGGTTCTCGTAATGATATTGGTATAGGCTTGCCGTTGCAGTTCCCTTACAATCGCCGACCCCACCATTCCCCGGTGACCGGCGACGTATATTTTGCTGTTTTTGTTCATATCTTTTTCGGTATTACTTCGTAAGAAATCTGTCAAAAATCACTTTAAAATCTATCAATGGTATTACTTCGTAAGAAATCTGTCAAAAATCACTTCAAAATCTGTCAATGGTATTACTTCGTAAGAAATCTGTCAAAAATCACTTTAAAATCTATCAAAATAGTTTTATCCTTTCAATGGAACCGTCGGTATCTCGTTCATACCACTCACTATAAATCCTATCGGGTGAGAAATTGATGAGCATCCCATAGGGAATGTGTGTAATATTCAAATAGTTTTGTAATTGTTTTCTGTGCTCATCGCTAATAAACTTGATGGATTTCAATTCAACAATAATGTTCTCATCAATTACCAAGTCCATTCTATATGTTTGGTCCAATTGAACATTATCCCAATAAATAGGTAAAAACACTTGTCTTTCAACTTTATACCTCTCCTGTTCCAATAAGTATCTCATAGCAGCTTCATAAGCTGATTCAAGTAAGCCATAATGATATTTATTATAAACCTTCATAGCTATTCCGGTAATATCTACGAAAAACTGATACTTCTTATTATACTCTTTCAGCAAATCCATTCTTTAATGATGTCAAACAAGATTTTTGAATGATTTTTATTCTATTTTTGATAGATTTCTATTCCGAAAGGAATATTCCATTATTCATCTAATTTAGCTTTGAGATACAGTTTTTTGACGAAACGCATATCGTGCTCCACCATAATCTTGACCAAATCTTCAAATGAAGTCTTGCGCGGATTCCAGCCTAACAGTGTCTTGGCTTTGGTGGGGTCGCCGAGGAG
>CACXQO010000306.1 GCA_902769815.1 uncultured Bacteroidia bacterium
GATTACCAACGCTCAAGGTTACCTTTTTCGGCAGATTCCATGATGGCTGCATAAACGCCCTTCTTGTTGATGGTGCGCAAACCGGCAGCCGAAACCTTCAGCACGATCCACTCATCCCATTCCGGAACATAGAATTTCTTGATTTTCAAATTCGGTTCGAATGTCCTCTTCGTCTTCTTGTTGGAGTGAGAAACATTGTTACCGTGCATGACCTTTTTTCCTGTAATTTGACAAACTTTTGACATGACTCTTTATCCTTTATTATTTAATTGTCCACTTTGTAACGGGCTGCAAAGGTACACTTTTTTTCGTTTCGCAAAGTGTTTCAGCAAAAAATATAGGAAAAAATTTGATTTTCATTTATGATACCTTTTTATTGCTCCGAGACTTCCCAAACACGAAAAACAGAATTTTTGCAAGTTTTTTGCAAAAATTGCATTTTTTTGTACTGCTTTTTGCTTATCTTTGCAGTCGAAATTCTAAAAAGCAACATTATGCTGGTCCAATTCAAATTCAACAATTACAAATGTTTTAAAGCCGAAACTGTTTTCAATGTTGTCGCTTCCAAATATTACAAGGATAAGTCGGAGAACTTGATTCAGGCTCCACAATACTCTTTATTGCGTACAGCGGCTGTTTATGGTGCCAATGCAAGCGGCAAGACCAAGTTGTTCCAAGCTTTTTACTTTATGAGAGAAGTTGTACTTACTTCAGCCGACAACCAGACCAACACTTGGCAGAAAAACTATTCACCTTTCCTGCTCGATAACAATAGCGAAAACGCTTCAAGCACATTCGAAGTGGTTTTTCTCAAAGACGGCATCCAATACCGATACGGATTTGAATTGAACAGCAACCACATTTTGGCTGAATGGCTGTTCCGCAAGAAAAGCAAGGAAATCCGAATTTTAGAGTTTGATGGACATGACACCTACTATAATGAGCACTACATCAACACAAAAATCTTCAGCAACTTGTCATCCGCAAAGATGTTTAGGGAGAACTCCTTAATCATTTCAGCATTGTCGATGTGGAACGATGAACTTTCAAAAAACATTCTGGATTGGTTCAAACACAACAGCGTCATTTCCACCTCTTTAAACACAATGACCCCAAACCTCAGAACCGCCTTGAACAATCCCACAATGAAAACAAAAATAATAGACTTCTTGCGTTCGGCTGATTTGGGCATTTCTGATGTCACTCCCAATGAAATACCCCTTGAAGAGATTTTGACAGGCGAGATGAGGGAGATGATGCCCAACGATGCTATTGGCAAGCTTATCAATTTGGGTTTCAATGTGGTACACCGCAAATATGACGACCAACACCTTCCCATAGGATATGTAAAGTTCCGTTTAGAATCGGACGAGTCCTACGGCACCTACCGTTTCTTCTCTTTGGCAGAGCCTATTATTAATGCTTTGGAAACAGGTTCTGTGCTTTGGATAGACGAGATTGACAACGGTCTGCACTATGATTTGGTGAAAGCCCTTGTTGCTTTATTCCAATCTGACGAAACCAACATTCACGATGCACAACTCATCATCAACACGCACAACATCAGCCTTATAGACGATGCTGTTTTGTTCAGGCGCGACCAAGTTTTCATCATCGAGAAAAACCGTTATGGGGAAGCCTTCTTGATTCCCGTGTCGGATTTCAGTTTGAGAGAATCAGCAAAAGTCGGAAAACTATATCGTGAGGGCCGTTTCGGAGGTGTGCCTTATTTGGAGGATTTAGGTCGAAACCTTAACAAGTGATAATTATGGCCGTAAAGAAGAATCCATTTATCAACGCAGAGCCCATGCTGGAAAAGCCAGCGGGAACCAAGCAGCCACGCAAGCTTATCCTGATTGTTTGTGAAGGGGAAAACACCGAGGTGGATTATTTCAAACAATTCCGCATAGCAAATGTGACCATCATGCCCATCGGAATCGGAATGAGCACCACAAAGCTCGTCAAGGAAACAGAGAAAAAACGCATGGAGTTGGAAAAACGCAAGAAGATAAGGTTTGATGAGGTTTGGGTGGTTTTCGACAAGGATGACAACTCGGATTTTGACGAGGCCATACGCTTGGCGAAATCCAAGAATTACAAAGTAGCTTACTCCAACCAAGCGTTTGAATATTGGTTTGTCCTCCATTTCCAAGACCATCAAGGGGGAGCTATGCAACGCAGTGCTTATGCTGGAATCATCAACGAGCAGCTTCTAAAGTACGGGGTCTATTACGATGCCAAATCCAAACATGTTTCTGACGTGATGTTTGAAATTATGTTGGCATCGTTACAAATAGCATACGATAGAGCTTGTAGATTGTATACACTAAAGCAAAAACTCAACCAAGAGACACAAGAATCCGTGACCACAGTACAGCACCTCATTAAATCCATTACAGGCATAAAGACAACCGAAGAGCAACGCAAGGAGGAACAAAAACGGAAATTCATGCAAAAGGCAACGATGAAGTAACAGCTACTATTTTTATCTAACTAACTGTTTTAGCAGGGCTTTGCCTTCCTTCCAGCAGGTCTCGCCGCCGGTAGGGTCAATGGGACATGCCCCGTTGTCGGCAAATGAAAATCATTTCATGTGGACATCCATTTGCGGGAACGGGAAACTCAGGCCTTCTTGCGGGAAGGTTTTATAAACCAATTCATTCATCCTGAAATACACTGACCAATAATCTTCGGGCTTTACCCTCGCCCTGACAGTGATGTCAACCGAACTATCGCTCATTTTCAGCAGTTCGATGACGGGTTTCGGCTCCTTCAGGATGCGCGGGTCGGTATCGCAAAGGCGTTGCAACACTGCCTTGGCCTTGTCATAGTCGTCACCGTAGGAGATGGAGAACACCCAATCCACGCGGCGGTCGGTTTGTTTGTTGTAGTTGGTGACAGGACCAGTAGCAAGGGCACCATTAGGCAAGATAACCGTCTTATTGTCTACTGAAAATCTGTATCGCGCTGACTTTTCCATCATAGCCTTGCGCCGAAATGAAATCGCCCACTTTGAACGGCTTGAACAGCATGATCATCACGCCACCAGCAAAGTTCTGCAAAGTGCCGCTCAAAGCCATGCCAATGGCCAATCCCGCCGAGGCCAACAACGCCACAAGCGAACTCGTATTAATGCCCAAAATGCCAACGATGGCCATAATCAAAAAGAAAGTCAGCAATACCGAGATGAGGCTCATCACGAAGGAATTGAGCGAGGGGTCGGCATTGCGGCGCAGCAGCACTCCTGTCAGGCCTTTCTTCACCAAATTAATGACCCAACGGCCCAAAATAAGCACCACAATGGCAGCCACCAACTTGATTCCGAATGGGATAAGGTATTCTTTCACCAAATCGGGCAGCCAGTCCGAAATGGGCGTGGTAGCCAGTTTTTTCACGCCTACCACCATCGAATTGACCGCAGAAGTGTCCTGAATGGTC
>CACXQO010000307.1 GCA_902769815.1 uncultured Bacteroidia bacterium
TAAAATTCAGGCCAAATATGGGAGAGAAGCCCGCCTCGCCCCCCTCTTGCGCCCATGTTAAGGAGGAAAGCAGCAATAGCATCAAAACGGAGAGTATGGTTTTCATAGCGGAATAATTACGGGACAAAAATAGACAAATTACCTTGAATCTTGCAAAAACAAAGACGAAACCACCAAAAACCAGCAGTTTCGTCTCGTTATGATTTTTGCTTCATCATTTCGGATAAACCTCGCCCTTAGCAGCCTTCAACGTGTTTTGAAGCAGTGAAACGATAGTCATGGGACCAACGCCACCCGGGACGGGAGTGATTCTTGAGGCCACTTTGTAAACCTCATCATAGTCCACGTCGCCCAAAATCTTGTAACCCTTTGGGTTAGTCGGGTCGTCAATGCGATGGATGCCCACGTCGATGACCACAGCACCGGGCTTCACCATGTCAGCGGTCACGAAGCCTTGTTTGCCGATGGCGGCAACAAGAATGTCCGCATTGCGGCAAATGTCGGGCAGGTTCTTGGTGCGGCTGTGGCACAAGGTGACGGTTGAATCGATGCCCTTGCGCGACATGAGAATGGCCATGGGCGTGCCCACAATGTTGGAACGGCCCAACACGACCACATTCTTGCCAACCGTTTCAATGCCAGAGCGTTTGATAAGCTCCATGATACCATTGGGCGTGGCGGGAATGTAGCAAGGCAGGCCCAACATCATGCGGCCAGCATTGATGCTCGTGAAACCGTCCACGTCCTTTTGGGGGTCAATGGCGTTGATGACCTTGTTCTCGTCAATCTGTTTGGGCAGCGGCAGTTGGATGATGTAACCGTTGATTTCAGGGTCGTTGTTGAGGAATTCGACCATGTCGAGCATCTCCTTTTCCGTCGTCGTAGCGGGCAGGCGATACACCGAAGAGGTCATGCCCACCGAGTGGCAGGCCTTTTCCTTCGAGGCCACGTAAGTCTTGCTCGCGCCGTCGTCGCCCACGATGACCGCCGCCAAATGCGGGGCGGCAATGCCTTTGTCAATCATTCCTGCGACTTCCGCCGCAATTTCCTTCTTGATTTGTTCGGCAATGAGTTTGCCATCAATGATTTTATTGTCCATGTGTATTTCTGATTTCTAATTTCAAGATTTCTGATTTCTGATTTCAAGATTTCTAATTTCAAGATTTGGGTTGGTCTGGCTTTTTGTATTTTAGGCCTTTTATTTCTGTATTTTGCAGATAATCAATAAAGTTACTAATAGACTGGGAAATTTCAAGTGATTGGTTTTTCAATTCTTCAAAAGTGTTTTCATCAATAAAACCATAATCAAATGCACGATAAATTTGGCTTCTTGTTTCACCACAAGAACCTTTGGCTATAAATAAAAACTGCCTAAACTCGCCATTTCCATCTCTTTCAAAACCTTCAGCGATATTATCCATTATCGAACCAGATGAAGCACGAATCTGACTACAAAGTCTGAATTCTTTCGCAAAATCGCCTTTTTTTGAAACCTCAAAAACCCTTTTTGAAAAGACCCTCGATTCTTGCCATATTGGTAAATCCTCAAACCTTTTGTATGTAGCCATAATTCTTTGGTTTACTTTAATTTTGAAATATTGAAATTCCAAATCTTGAAATCGCTTTAGCGGCGTTTCATCGCCCCCGCCATGCGCATCAGTTTCTTCCCGCCGCCAGTGGTCATCATGCGCATCATCTTCGAGGTTTCCTCGAATTGCTTCACGAGGCGGTTCACCTCTACGATGCTCGTGCCGCTGCCGTCAGCAATGCGCTTGCGGCGCGAGCCGTTGAGCAGCTTGGGGTTCTCGCGTTCCTGCGGCGTCATCGAATAGATGATGGCCTCGATGCTCTTGAAGGCGTCGTCGTCAATCTCCTCGCCTTTCAAGGCCTTGTCCATGCCAGGAATCATGCTAGCCAAATCCTTCAGGTTACCCATCTTCTTGATTTGCTGGATCTGCTTCAGGAAGTCGTTGTAATTGAACTCGTTTTGAGCCAATTTCTTCTGCAACTTGCGGGCTTCCTCCTCATCGAATTGCTCTTGGGCGCGCTCCACGAGAGAAACGATGTCGCCCATGCCGAGGATACGGTCAGCCATGCGCTTGGGATGGAACACATCGAGCGCGTCCATCTTCTCGCCGATACCAACGAACTTGATGGGCTTCTCCACCACCGTGCGGATGGTGAGAGCCGCACCGCCACGGGTGTCGCCGTCGAGCTTGGTCAGCACCACGCCGTCAAAATCGAGGCGGTCGTTGAAGGCCTTGGCCGTGTTCACGGCATCCTGACCTGTCATCGAGTCCACCACAAACAAGGTCTCGTGCGGATGCACCTTTTCCTTTATGTTGGCGATTTCGTTCATCATTTCCTCATCCACGGCCAGACGACCAGCAGTATCGATGATGACCACGTTTTTGCCCTGACTGCGGGCATGGTTGATGGCGTTTTGCGCAATCTGCACGGGGTTTTTGTTGCCTTCTTCGCTATACACCTCAACCTCAACCTGTTGTCCCAGCACCTTCAACTGCTCAATGGCGGCAGGACGATACACGTCGCCAGCCACCAAAAGCACTTGTTTGCTGCGCTTGCGCTTCAGATAAGAGGCCAATTTTGCCGAGAAAGTGGTCTTACCAGAACCTTGCAAACCCGCAATCAGTATGATGCTTGGCTGGCCTTTCAGGTTGATATCGACGGCATCGCCGCCCATCAGTTCGGCCAACTCGTCATGCACAATCTTGACCATCATCTCGCCCGGTTTCACCGAGGTAAGTATCTCTTGTCCAAGGGCTTTTTCCTTGATGTTGTTGGTCACATCCTTGGCAATCTTATAGCTCACGTCGGCATCAAGCAAGGCGCGACGGATTTCCTTCATCGTGTCGGCCACGTTCACTTCGGTGATATAGGCCTGTCCCTTAAGGACTTTGAACGAGCGTTCTAATTTTTCG